>LKNH01000126.1 GCA_001564135.1 Halobacteriaceae archaeon Tc-Br11_E2g27
ATATACGCCTCTCCTGCGTCAGTCCCAAGAATCGGCACATCCTCGGTTGTCATCTTGGTGTCGATGAGTCCCGGATGAATCGCATTGACCCTGATTCCTTCGGGGCCGAGCGCGTCAGCGGAGGCGTACGTCATCAGTCGGACTGCGCCCTTGCTTGCACAGTAGGAGACGTATGGACCGGTCCCTTCTAACCCGGCAACGCTGGAGAGGTTGATAATCGACCCGCCGCCATTATCGACCATCCGCTTGGCTGCTCGCTGGGTTCCAAAGTAGACGCCTTTCACGTTGATATCCATCAGCCAGTCGAACTCCTCCTCTGAGAGACTCAACATATCCTCTGACCGGAACACGCCAGCGTTATTAACCATCGTATCGACCCCGCCAAACTCCTCGGCGGCATCCATTGCAGTGTCAAGGTCATCGATACTCGTCACGTCACAGTCGACGAAGGTTGCATTTGCCTCGGTCTCTTCTTCGACACGTTCGTGTGTCGGCGTTCCTCCCTCGCGTGGTTCCTCTTGAATATCCGCAACCACAATATCGGCACCGTGTTCCGCGAACCGGTGAGCCATCTCTCGCCCGTTCCCGCTCGATGCACCAGTGATTACTGCTGTTTGTCCGCTGAGCATTGCTGTCATTGGTTGAACACCATTTTGCTATTCGATAATTTCTGTGATAAGGGTATGTGTGGAATTGACAGACACTCCTACTGGTCGGGAAATCACTGGCATTTTAGCCCATTCACTGCCAGTACTCGAGTATGACAACGACTGAAGCAGATGCGAAGCAAGATGTAGATTCGACACAGGATGTTTGTATCGTCGGCGCGGGACCGGCCGGGTTGACTGCAGGGCTGTTTACTGCCCGTGCTGGACTGGAAACGCTCATTGTCAACGCTGGTGAGCCTATTCTCCGACGGAACGCGCACCTCGAAAACGTTCCAGGGTTTCCAGCAGGAGTCAACTCTCGGCTCTTTCTCGATATGCTCTCCGACCAAGTTGAGCGAAACGGTGGCAAGCTCACCGAGGTCGAGGTGACAAACGTCACGAAATCGGAAGATGGCCAGTTCGCTGTGATGACTGCCGACGAACGAGCTATTCAGTCAGATTACGTCATCTGTGCATCCTGGGCGGAGAGCAACTACGTCGCCGATATCGACGAGATTGGGCTGATGAAACGCGGCAGCAAAACCTATATCGACGCGAACGATGATGGTGAAACTGGCGTTGATGGCCTCTATGTGACCGGACGACTCGCTGGCGAGCCACACCAGACAGTCGTCGCTTCTGGCCACGGTGCAAAAGTAGCTCTCTCGGTTATCCACGATTCCGACGTTCCGTTTTACAACGACTGGGTCGCTCCCGAGGGATACTTTACCGGCCGTGGGCGTGAGGTTCCGCCAGGCTGTGAGGAAATCGACGAGGAAGAGCGTCAGCGTCGGGAACAGCAATCGCTGAAGGTCATGCAGGAGTATTTTGAGTCACCACACCCGGAGAGCCCGACGCAACATCCGAGCGTTCGCGAGGAGTAGCTGCAGAGTGCCGTCGCTGGATTGTTTTGAAAACGAAAAGAAATCGGTGAAAACCGTCTTAGAAGTAATCGACGCCTTCTGGCAGTTCGGTCTTGCGACCTTTGCGCTCGCGGATTTCCTCAATGATTTCCGGCTGGAGGTTATCAGCAAGCACTTTGAAGCCAGCATTCTCGGTGTTCCAGGAGGCACGACCTTCCGTTGCTGAACGGATATCCGAGGAGAATCCAATCATCTCCTGCACTGGGGCGATTCCCTCGACGACCATCAGGTCGCCTTCCTGGTACATATCGTCGACGCGGCCACGGCGACCCTGAATCTCGCCGCTTGCCGCGCCCATGTGTTCGTTCGGCACGTCGATACGGACTTCCTGAATCGGCTCGAGGAGTCGAACCTCCGCGTCGATGAGTGCGTTGTGGAGCGACTGGCGGACAGCAGGGATAACCTGTGCTGGACCGCGGTGGATGGCATCCTCGTGCAGTCGGGCGTCGTGGAGGGTAATGAGTGCTCCCTCAACTGGTTCAAGTGCCAGCGGCCCGTCGTTGAGCGCCTCCTCGAATCCTTCGAGGACGAGTTCCATCGTCTCGTTCAGGTGCTGAATACCCTTTGTCGCGTCGATGACAATGTTCGTTCCGTGGATGTGCTCGACGTTCTGTGAGGCATCTTTGTCGAGACCTGCTTCCTGCAGGGCCTCACGGCGTTCGAGTTCCGGCATATCCATCGTCGCTTTGCCCTCTTTGAGCGCCTCGACAATCTCCTCATCGAGCGGGTGGACCGTCATGTAGAAACGGTTGTGACGGTTTGGCGAGATACCCTCGACCTCGCGGCTTGCTTCCTGTGGGGCTTCGCGGTAGACCACAATTGGCTCACCAGTGTTGACGGGGATACCCTGGTCGCGCTCGATACGCTGGGAGACAACTTCTAGGTGGAGTTCACCCTGCCCGGACATCAGGTGCTCGCCTGTGTCCTCGTTAATTTCGATTTCGATGGTTGGGTCCTCTTTTGCGACCTGCTGGAGCGTCTCGATGAGCTTTGGCAGGTCGTCCATGTTCTGTGCCTCGACGGATTTCGTGATGACTGGCTCGGAGATGTGGTCGATAGATTCGAACGGCGTCATCTCGATGCTGGAGACGGTCGAGCCAGCAATCGCATCAGCGAGGCCCGTCACTGCGGCAACATTCCCTGCTGGAACGGCGTCGACTTCCTCACGCTCGCCGCCCATGAAAATCCCGACATTCTGGAGTCGGTTTTTCCCCGCAGTTCCGGAGACATAGAGCTCCTGACCTTTTTCGAGGGTTCCGGAGAAAACACGACCCGTTGCGATTTCGCCTGCGTGTGGGTCCATCGAAATATCCGTGACCATGAAGACAATTTCGCCGTCTGGGTCGACAGCACTCATCGTTTGAGCGACTTCGGATTCGGCGTCGCCACGCCAGATACGTGGGACACGGAACGGCTGTGCGTCCAGTGGGTTCGGGAAGTGCTCACAGACCATATCAAGCACGACATCTGCGAGTGGCGTCCGCTCGTGGAGTTCCTCGCGTTTGTCGGCGCGTTCAAGGTCGATGATGTCGCCGAAGTCCATGCCGGTGCGCTGCATGGATGGCATCGAGACACCCCATTTGTAGAGGGCTGACCCGAAGCCGACCGTTCCTTCTTCGACGGAGACGGTCCAGTCTTCGGTGATGTCGTCCATCTCTTCGGTCATGCCGCGGATGAGTTCGTTCACGTCGCGGATGACTCCCATCAGGCGCTCTTGCATCTCTTCTGGGCCTTCCTGCAGCTCGGAGATGAGGCGGTCGACCTTGTTGATAAAGAGTGCTGGTTTGACACCCTCTCGGAGTGCCTGTCGGAGAACAGTCTCCGTCTGTGGCATTGCGCCTTCGACAGCGTCAACAACCACAAGCGCACCGTCGACGGCACGCATTGCACGTGTCACGTCACCACCGAAGTCGACGTGGCCCGGCGTATCGATGAGGTTGATGAGGTGGTTCGTGTCCTCATACTCGTGTGTCATCGAAACGTTAGCTGCGTCGATGGTGATTCCGCGCTCTTGCTCGTCCTCTTCCGTGTCCATGGCAAGCTGCTCGCCGGCTGTGGCGTCGGAAATCATCCCTGCACCAGCGAGGAGATTGTCGCTGAGCGTGGTTTTTCCGTGGTCCACGTGTGCCGCGATTGCGATGTTCCGGATGTTCTCCGGCTTGTCCATGAGCTTCTCACATTCCTGTACGATTTTCTTTCGTCGGCCCATTATTATCCTCGAATACCGGTAGGAGGGTGAAAAGGGTAGTGTTTCACGTTCGCTGTTTGAACGTGAAACTCGTCACGAGTCAACGAGTGACGGTGTTTCGAAGTCGCGACGGGAGGAGCGACTTCGGGGCTTGGAACGACTGCAAGGAGGTCGCGTAATTTCGTTCACAACACACAACCTACCAGTGAAACAGACAGAAAAACCCTAGTAACTGGGCTGTTGGGATAGAGTATGGACGTTTCTGAGGCGCGAGAACTGAGTCAGGAAGTCATCTCGGAAATACTGGGTGCCGTTATTGCAGAACGTGAGTTCATGGAAACACTCATGGTGGGCGTGTTGTCCCGCGGTCACGTACTTCTTGAGGATGTGCCGGGAACTGGAAAGACGTTGACTGCACACTCGCTGGCGACTGCGCTGGGACTGGAATATTCGCGGATTCAGTTCACGCCCGACCTGTTACCGAGCGATATCACGGGCACGCACGTGTTCAACGAGCGCGACCGGACCTTCGAGTTCAATGAGGGGCCGCTGTTTGCGAACGTCGTACTTGCTGATGAAATTAACCGTGCTCCGCCGAAAACACAGGCCGCATTGCTCGAAGCGATGCAGGAACAACAGGTCACAGTGGGTGGTGACACCTACGAACTCCCGACACCGTTTTTTGTCATTGCGACACAGAACCCGGTTGAGCAGGAGGGGACCTTCGAGTTACCGGAGGCCCAGGTCGACCGGTTCCAGATTAAGTCGTCGCTTGGCTATCCAGACCAGGAGGGCTCACTGACGCTTCTCAAACGGCGTGCGGGGCGTACCAAGGACGTTCCGTCGGTCGAACGAGTGCTGGACAGAGCGGCTGTGATGACGCTTCGACAGGTTCCCGAATCAGTCCATACCGAGGATGATGTTCTCCGGTATATTTCGCGGATTGGCCGGGCGACCCGTCAACATCCACAGGTCGATACGGGCGTTTCTCCCCGTGGGATTCAGAAATGCTTCGAGTCTGCACGTGCGCGAGCAGTTCTAAACGGCCAGGATTTCGTCACGCCCGATGATGTCAAGGCGGTTGTGGTACCGGTTCTTGCACACCGGCTAGTGCTCAAACCGGAGGCCGTTATCGATACTGTCGAGAAGGAAACGGTCATCAACGAAGTTGTGGAAGAAGTCCCGGTTCCGACGGTCGAGTTCAGCTAACACCTGGGAGCTACTTAGCTCCGGCTGCCACTTTCGTAATCAGTCACTCTGTTGTTTGGGCTGCCCAGAGCAACAGCCCCGCCGAGAGAACCAGAACGAAGAGCGCGCCAACTGGGAGGTTTCCGGGACCGGTCAGAAATAGCGCTGTTCCAGCAAGCGCAGTCCCCCCGATGACCAGTATCGTAACGGTGTGATGGAGCAGTTCGGCTCTCCATGTACTCGCTGCTTTCGTGGTCTGTTTCCCGAGGCTAACTGCATAGATGGCGCTGTCGTAGGCAATAAATGTTCCAGCAGCTCCGACGAGGGCGACGGCTACTGACATCTCAATAATCCCAGCAGCCAGTAGGCAGCTAAACAACACCACAGTGCCGGTAATAAGGAGTCGGGTGGTCCCTCGTGCGAGTCCTATCGCAAGTATGACTATGCCAGCTACCCCCACACCAGCGAGTTCGAGCGACACGCCGGCAACTGCACCGACGCTGACCAGCGCCGCGAGGAGTGTGACCGTGACACTGACCACTGGGGGGGCATACTCACCGTCCTGGGGCTGGAATCCCGCCGAGTTTTGTCGTGCTTTGGCTGTACTCATCGATATGTCCCCCGTGCTGCCCGTGCCAGTACCGCATCGAGCGTCTCATCCTCCGACCAGTCGATAACTGGAACCCCGTGGGTGTGAATCCGCTCGATTCGCTGGAGTCGTTCGAGCGATGCGACAACTGCACCGGGGGTTTCCCGACTTGTTGGGTCTGGTGAGAGGACCGTCACATCGTGCCCTGCTGATTCGAGTACTCGAATACCGACTTCGGTGATATCGTCGACGAGTGGCGTACAGATGATAACCTGCGTCTGGTCAGACAGTTTGCTTCGGAGTGTGTGTACCCTCCGTCGGATTGGTTGTCGCTCGTACGCTGGTGGAGACGGGGACAGTGCTGGCTCCGATGCAAACGCGTCTAATCCCCGGTTTCGATGCGTAGTCCCACTCCCTGACTCCAGCCAGAACTCCGGACCGAACGTTGCTATGCCTACTCTATGGTCGGCATTGAGTAGCGTTACGAACAGTCGAGTTGCTGCCTCGATGCTCCGGCCTGTCGCACTCAATTTGTATTCGTCTAGTGGGGCAGTGTCGTTAGTATGGCTCGTGGCTTCCGCATCTCGTTGGCTTTGCGTGTACGCTGGCGGTCTCACATCCAGAATAATAGTCACCGATGCAGACCGTTCCGTTCGGAACTGTACAGTCGTTAGCTCTCGGTTTGCAGCATATCGCTTCCAGTCAAGCCGGGAGAATGGGTCGCCATGGCGGTACTCTCTGGTTGCATAGAACTCGGTTCCTTCTCCGGGCTCGGTCGTTGGAAGCCGACCTGCATAAGGTGTTGTCAGCGAACGGAGTGGGACTGACTGCAGCGGCGTGGGTTCCGGGCGGCAAGTGATTGTATCCGTCACCGTGTATTCACACTCACGCTCTACGGTCCCGGAGATGGTGCTGGCGATAACATAGAGGCCTGGAAACTCGTGTCGGCCTTGTCGTGCAACGACAGTATACTCAAGGGTATGCGTTGTTCCCGGCCGAAGCGGTGTCGCCATCCGTGGGGAGCCGTCGGTAACCCGAAGCGCAGATGGCACGCGGTCTACTACTCGACAGTCGCTCACCAATGTGGTTCCAGTGTTACGGATGGTGGTTTCGACGGTCACTTCCTCTCCGACTTTCGGGTCCGTCGTCGAAAACGAGCGAGAGATCGTTAGCGTAGGCTCAGGTGGCTCACTTGTTCGACCGAGAATGACGCCGCCGACACAGACGATTGCGACCAGCAACAGGGCCGGTTGCGTAAACATAATCCCGAACCCTGTACTGAAGAATGCGCCTGCACCCGCCAGCCGCCAGTGGTCTCGCTGATGGATTTCCTGTGATTCCGGCGCTTGTTCGGTCGGTTTCTCGGCAGATTCAGTTCGCTCATGGTCGGCCACCGTTTCCTCGTCTTCGTCGGACAATATATCGCCGCCTGCTGTTGTGGTTGACTGGTTCGGCGCATCGATTGTTTCGCTCATCTGTTATCCTCGCGACCGTGGTCGTTACTTGTTGTGTCGAGACTGTCGAGCAGCTGTGTTCGGGCCGGAGCAGTGCCTGTCCCCGGTGTATCAAGCTGTTCAATCGACTGAATTGCTCGTCTGGCCTGTACTGAAATGTCTGATGACTGGATTCGCACTGCTAGTTTGAGACGTGTTCGAAGTGGTGTTCCGTCCGGATATTCCGTAAAAAAGCCCTCTGCATGGGGGTCAGTTGTCCACGCTCCCGTCTCGATTGCGGCCTTTGCTTGCTTTTCGCTGACGTTGTACTGGTCCTGAATCCGGCGCTTGGCGAGATGGCGTAATCGGGCTTTGAGAGATGACCCCACTCTGCCCTGTACGCGTTTCGCCCCCGGCGAATCTGGGTCCTCGCTGAGTGGTTTGAGCGTCGAATCGACAT
>LKNH01000127.1 GCA_001564135.1 Halobacteriaceae archaeon Tc-Br11_E2g27
AAGATGGGCAGTCAACCGAGTACGACGGGCCGGGACTGGCAGCGGAGGACCCGATGTCGATTAACTTTACCAGCGGAACGACTGGCAAGCCAAAGCCAGTCCTGCACAAACACCGCTGGATGCACTGTTTCAACCGAGTCAACGCACCGTACTGGTGGGGTGTCGACGAGGAGACCGACCTCGACGAGGAACTGCTCTGGGCAACCACCGGAACGGGCTGGGCGAAATGGTTCTGGAGCCCCGTTGGAGTCGGCATCACAACCGGTGCCACCCAGCTCCTCTACGACGGGGACTTCGACCCCGATACCTTCCTCCAGATTATGGAAGATGAAGGCGTCACCAAACTCTGTGCGGTCCCGACACAGTACCGCATGTTCGCCAACGAAGCCGACCTCTCACAGTACGACCTCAAGGTCAACGACCTGCTGTCTGCCGGTGAGCCGCTCAACGTTGAGCCAATCGAGCAGATGCGCAAACACTTCGGTGTCGTCCCACGCGACGGCTACGGACAGACCGAAACTGTTGCGCTCGTGACGAACTACCCCGGTATCGATGTGAAACAGGGGAGTATGGGTAAACCAACGCCAGGAACGGGAACAACCATCGTCGATATCGACAACGACGAGGAAATTACCGAGCCAGGCGAAATCGGCGAGATTGCCGTCCCAACGGATTCGCCAGCAATCTACGACGGCTACTACGAGAAGCCAAATCTCGATGAGAAGTACCTCTCCGGTGCCTACCACCGAACCGGTGACCTCGCTTCCTTCGACGAAGATGGCTATTACTTCTTCGAAGGTCGTGCCGACGACGTCATCATCTCGTCAGGCTATCGTATCGGCCCATTCGAGGTTGAGGATGCGCTCGTCAGCCACGATGCAGTCGCCGAGGCTGCTGCAGTCGAGAGCCCACACCAAGAGCGTGGGGCTGTTGTCAAAGCCTATACCGTCCTTAACGAAGGTTACGACGGCAGCGATGAACTGACCGAAGAGCTACAGGACTTCGTGAAAGAAGAGACAGCGCCGTACAAATATCCACGCCGTATCGAGTACGTTGATGACCTGCCAAAGACCTCCAGCGGAAAAATCCGCCGGATTGAGCTTCGTGAGCAGGAAAAACAGAAGTTCGGCGAGTAAGCAGACAGCAACGAACCACTCATCGCCGCTACATCTTTTATCCGGGGAGTTCACACCACAGGTATGACGGAACTGGTCAGCTACTCGGTCGAACAGGATGTCAGTACAATTCGGCTAGAACGCCCCGACAAGCTCAACGCGATGACGCTCTCGATGTGGGATGCCGTAACGACAGGAATCGAGCAGGCACAGACCGATAACTCACGGGCAATTATCCTCACCGGAACTGGTGATGCGTTCTGTGCCGGTGACGATATCGGTGCGCTTGCGGATATCGAGAACGAACAGGATGTGCGCGAACTCACTGACGCACTGCTTAGCTGCTGGGAGGCAATCGAATCCTCACCTGTTCCGGTTATCGGTCGGGCAAACGGTTCCGCCTACGGTGGTGGATTCGAGTTGTTGCTTGCCGCCGATGTCTCCGTTGTTCCGGAAGATGCAACCTTTCAGCTCCCTGAGACGCGAATCGGTGCGTACCCGTTCTACGCAGCAAAGCGACTCGCACGGCTTGTTGGTCGCCAACGGGCGATGGACCTGGCTGTCTTCGGCCGTGAACTCAGCGGTGCTGAAGCCGAAGAGTGGGGGCTGTTCGCGCGTGCGGTGCCTGAGTCCGAACTCGATGCGGAGGTTGCCACACTCGTCGATGCGCTCCGAATGAGTTCACCGAGCGCAATTGCCACGACAAAAGAGTGGTTGAACGCAACGTTGCAGATGCCTGGCGAGGATATCGGGATGCGAACAGGGCTTGGCTATCTCTTTTCCGGTCCTGACGCACACGAAGGTGCCGAGGCCTTCCTCGAAAAGCGTGAGCCTGAGTTCACCAACGATATCGAATAAAACAGCAGAGTTATTCGAATTCCGGCTCCCGACCGTCAACGAATGCCCCCATTCCCTCTTGCTGGTCGGGAGTGCCAAAGAGGCTGGCAAAGGCCTGCTTTTCGTAGTCGAGACCAGCAGTCTGAGTGCCATCCTGATTCATAGACCGCTTTGCCGCCCGAAGCGCCATTGCAGGCTGTGCGGCAAGTTCCTGTGCGAGTTCTTCAACGTGTTCATCTAGTTCTTCATCCGAGACAACCTCGCCAACGAGCCCCGCTTTTTCGGCAGCCTCCGCATCGAGACGCGTTCCGAGGAAGATGAGACGACGAGCCAGTTCGTCGCCCACAAGCTGTGGCAGCCGCTGGGTTGCTCCCCAGCCAGGGATGATACCGAGGTCAATTTCCGTGTTGCCGATGAGTGCTGATTCGCTTGCAACCCGCAGGTCACAGGCAATCGCCATCTCACAGCCGCCACCGAAGGCATAGCCGTTAACTGCTGCAATACTGACCCCGTCAAACGATTCGAGGGCATCGGCAACCTCGTGGCCGAGAGCACCCCACGCCATCGCTTCGTCCTGGTCAAGGTCTTTCATATATTTGATATCCGCGCCGGCGATGAACGCATCATCACCAGCGCCAGTAAGGACAAGCACACGTGCGCCCTCGTCTTCAGCCTCAGCAATGGCTTCCAACATTGCTTCGAGCGTTTCTACGTTGAGCGCATTGAGTGCGTCCGGTCGGTCAACAGTCAGTGTTGCAACAGTGCCTTCCCAGTCGAGTGAGACGGTATTCCACGCCATACAATTCGTTTCGGAGAGACCACAATAAACATGTTGAAGACAGCGAAATCCTGGAGATGGCGAATCTGCTCGGGTCATTCACGATAATTTATTACTGTCGGTCACAGAGTTGGCAGTATGGATTTCACACGTTCGACCGAACACCGCCAGATTCAGGAAATGGTCGCCGAGTTCACCGACGAAGAAATTATCCCACGCGCCAAAGAAATCGACGAAACCGACGAGTATCCCGCCGACCTCGTCGATGAAATGGCCCAACTCGGATTGATGGGCATGCCCATTCCCGAAGAGTACGGCGGCGCTGGCCTCGATTACCATACCTATGCCTCCGCGCTCGAAGAGATTTCACGCGGCAGCGGTGGCCTTGGCACCATCGTCGCCGCTCATATCTCTCTCGCCTGCAACATGGTCTATGAGTTTGGGAATGAAGAACAAAAACAAGAATACTTGACACCGATGGCTGAAGGGACTGAAATCGGTGCCTTTGGTCTCTCTGAAGCCGGCGCTGGGTCCGATGTTCCGGCCATGGATACTGTCGCCGAGAAAGATGGCGACGAGTACGTTATCGACGGCGGTAAACTCTGGATTTCCAACGGCTCCGTCGCCAGCACCGTCGTCGTCTTCGCCAAAACCGACCCTGAAGCCGGTGGTCGCGGCCTCTCTTCGTTTATCGTCCGACCCGAGGAAGATGATGGTTTCGTCGTCGAAGGCACCGAAGACAAACTCGGCGACAAAGGCTGTCCCACCGCCGAACTCCGCTTCGACAGCATGAGAATTCCCGAAGACCGCCGCCTTGGCGAGGAAGGCGACGGGTTAGTGCAGGCACTCAAAACCCTCAATGGCGGCCGCATCACCATCGCCGCACGCTCCATCGGTATCGCACAGGCCGCACTCGATGAAGCACTTGCTTACTCCCAAGACCGCGAGCAGTTCGACCAACCCATCTCGAACTTCCAGGCCATCCAACACAAACTCGCGGATATGGATACGAAGACGAACGCTGCACGCATGCTCATGCACCGTGCCGCCGATTTGAAAATGCGCAACGAATCCTACGTCAAAGAAGCCGCACAGGCCAAACTCTACGCCTCCGAAGTCTCACGCGAAGTCGCCAACGAAGGCATCCAAATCCACGGCGGCTACGGCTACGTCAAAGACTTCCCCGCCGAACGATTCCTCCGCGACGCCAAAATTAACGAAATCTACGAAGGCACCTCCGAAATCCTCCGTAACACCATCGCCGACCAACTACTCGACTGAAATCGGACGCAGCACTCAAACAATGTCAGCTACACAGCGACGAACCGCCACCCTCACTCTGATATCCGCAGTTGCCCTCACCATCCTCGTTGGAGCGATGGGTGCCGGAGTTGCCAGCGACACCGTCAGCATCGTCGAGTACGAGCCAGACCATCAGAATGTCACCGCGGGCGAGGAGGTAACAGTCGAGATAACATTGCTCGCACAACAGGGCGTTCACGGGGGTGGCGTTGACCGCGTCGAGTTAACCTCTGTGTATGATGCCGCCGTATTCAACGTCACCAACGTCGAACAAGGCGACTGGATGGAACAGGGTGAAGAAACGAGCGTGGAGATGAATGTAACCGAAGGCGACGGTGAAACGACCATTTATCAAGAGCGTGTCCCATCCGCAAACGGCACGAGCGGTTCGGGAACATTTGCTGAGCTGACTTTCGAGGTAGACGAGGATGCTGAACCAGGAACGTACGAAATCGGCTACCGTGACGATGCGATGGTCCAGATGGTCAGCGACCACTACCAGCCAGTGTTTCCATCCAGTGCAACTATCACCGTCACAGAGCCAATAGCTGAAGAGGAGTTTGATGGTTTCGGACCGATGTTCTGGGTGGGTATCGGTATCGTCGCGGCGATGGTGTCGCTGGCAACGTACATCCGGTGGCAGCGAGAAACCAGCAACGGATAACGGGCTCTGCTGACTCGCTATTCGATATAAATCGCGGGCTTACCGGGCTTTGCTTTCGTCGCTAACTCATCAGTGGCCTCGGTCACGGTGACGGTTGTCTCGAACTCGTCTTCGAGCAGCCACGCGGCCCGTTTGAGTACCGTTTGCTCAGCCTCGGGGGCAAGCACGGGCGGAAGTTCCTGCTGTCGGTCCTGCAGCTCAGTTGCGTACTGCTGTGCAGGCTCCCCAACAGCTCGTAGTTTCTCATCTTGCATGATGGCCCCGACGAGTGCGTCGGTTTTATCCGCATCTTGGGCAATCGTATACGCCTGATATTTCCATGTCGGCGCAACTGCGACGGTAATCTCGTCGGCATTTTCGATATTTGCAACGTCAAAGATATCCCGAACGTCGGCTCTGAGCGTTTCGATAATACGTCGTTCAACAGACGATTCGACATCGTGAGCAGGTTCGGGCCACTCCGCATGGGCAACAATCCCATCCCCACGAAGCAGATTCCAGAGTTCTTCGCCCAGATACGGGGTGATTGGGGCAATCAACCGCGCGAGTACGCGAAGGCCGCGACGGTAAACCGCCTCATTTGGCGTCTCAAACTCACGGTACTGCCCAAGGAGGCCGAGCAGGCCGCGAATCTCCGAGACGGCTCGGTGGAAACGAAAGCCCTCATACTGGTTCGTAACCGCTTCGATAGTCCGGTCGATTTCCCGGTCAAGGAACTCGTCGTGCGGCCTTTTGTCGGCTCTCATCTCGATTTCGTCGGCAGTTCTGACGATATCGTAGAGCTGTTGTTGGAGGTCATACGAACTGCCGACGTCGCGGGCAGTCCACTCGAAGTCCTGTTCTGGATGGGCCGCAGAGAGGACGAACAATCGGGTCGTTTCTGCGCCGTATTCGTGCGGGCTGATGGCGTTTCCTTTCGTCTTCGACATCTTCTCGCCGCTATGGAGCACTGTTCCCTGATTGATGAGTTTCTCAACCGGTTCGCGAACGTCCAGCAAGCCGATATCGGCCAGCGCTCGCGTAAAGAAGCGAATATACAGCAGATGAAGCACGGCGTGTTCCTCACCGCCGACATAGACATCGACCGGGAGCCACTCGTTTGCCAGTTCGGGGTCGAACGGTGCATCCTCGTTATCCGGCGTGAGATACCGGAGGAAATACCACGAGGAATCAACGAAGGTGTCCATCGTATCCGTCTCACGGGTGGCCGAGCCGCCACACTCTGGACATGTTGTTTCGACGAACGAATCGGCCGCATCAAGCGGGTTACCGGTCGTCTGGACGAACTCAGGAAGGGTGACAGGCAGGTCGTCTTCAGGGACAAGTTGCGGTCCGCAATCATCACAGTGGACGACAGGAATGGGCGTTCCCCAGTAGCGCTGTCGGGAGATAAGCCAGTCACGGAGCCGGTAGGTAATGTCCTCGGTTGCGGCGTCGAGGTCAGCAAGCAGTCGCTCACGGGCGGCGGAACTTGCCAGCCCATCATACTCGCCGCTGTTCGAGAGCATTCCCTCGCCGGTAAACGGCTCGCGTTCGACATCGGTAGGCGTCCCATCAACCGGAGAGACAACCTGCTTGATTGGGAGGTCGTGTTCGCTCGCAAACTGATGGTCACGTTCGTTGTGTGCCGGAACGCCCATGACCGCACCAGTTCCCACATCCTCGAGCACATACCCTGCGACGTAGACCGGGAGCTCCTCCCCGGTCAAAGGATGTGTGACCCGAAGGTCGGTCTGGATACCCGAAAACTCCGCCGAGTCGTTGGTTCGAACGGCATCGAGATAGTCGGCAACGGCGTCATCTGACTGTGCGAGGGCACGGGTAAGGTCGTGACCTGGAGAAAGCGCAAGATACGTTGCACCGGCGATGGTGTCGAGGCGGGTGGTGAAGATATCGACAGACGCCGAGGGGAACTCGAGTCCTTCCATGCCATCGGCAAGGTCGAACGTTACCCGCGCACCCTCCTGTTTGCCTATCCAGTTCCGCTGGATTTCTCGAACGCTCTCGGGCCAGCCTTCGAGTTCGTCAAGACCATCGAGCAGTTCCTCGGCGTAGTCGGTAATACTCAGGAACCACTGGTCGAGTTCCCGCTGACCGACAGGTGTGTCACACCGCCAGCAGACCTCCATAGTGCCGTGGTTCTGTTCCTCATCAGCGGGTTGCTCGATAACCTGTGCGTCAGCGAGGACAGTCTCACAGTCCGGACACCAGTTAACCTGTGCGGCCTTGTACTCGACGAGTCCTGCCTCGTAGAATTTGCGGAAGAAATACTGGTTCCAGCGGTAGTATTCAGGTTCGCACGTCGTGACCTCCCGAGACCAGTCATAGCCGAAGCCGAGCGTTTCCATCTCCTCGCGCATCTGCTCGATGCAGGCTTCCGTCCACGATTTCGGGTCAGTATATCGTTCGTGTGCGGCATTTTCGGCAGGGAGACCAAACGCGTCCCAGCCCATCGGATGGAGCACGTCCTCGCCCTGCATTCGCCGGAAGCGGGCGAAGGCGTCGGTGATGGCGTAGTTTCGGACATGTCCCATGTGGAGATTCCCCGACGTGTACGGAAACATCCCAAGCACGTACGTCGGGTCGGTCGCGTCGTCAGGGAGCTCATAGGCATCCTCCCGGTCCCAGACGTAGCGCCAGTACTCCGTAACCGTCTGTGATGAATACTGTCGTTCCT
>LKNH01000128.1 GCA_001564135.1 Halobacteriaceae archaeon Tc-Br11_E2g27
ATGACGCTGATAAGCCCCTCCCGCCGGTGTCTATCTGTTGTCTCTCTAACCATTCCCTGTGCGCCGACGATATCTTCAGCGGTTCGCTCCTCGTTCGGAACACTCGGTTCATAGAGCGGAACGACCCGGATATCAGAATACACCTCCCGGCCATCGCGGTGCTCCAGTTGAAAGTCTTGTATCTGAATCGCCTTTCCGTTGAAGACTTCGTCATTGTACTGCCGGGCCCGTGTCGCACCCTCGTCGGTCGGGACCAGCGTATCAACCTGCTTGCCGATAAGCTCTTCCGGTGCATATCCCAGTGCCTCTTCAACACGCGGGGAAACAAACGTGAGACGACCGTCGAGGTCCAACCGATAGACAAAATCAAAGCTTGCAGCGAGAATTGCACGGTACAGCTCGCTTTGCCTGTCGAGTTCGCTCTCTCGGCGGCGCAGCTGCTGGCGTTTTCGCTCAAGTCTCGTTATATCAGTAAACGTCACAACCTGCGCCCTTGAGTCTGTCACGCCAACTGGGTTGGTCTCCACGAGATAATACTGTGGGTTGTCTTCGTCGCCTCGTTCGAGAATCACATCGTCTGTTTCTAGAAGCGTTGCGACTTCGGGAAGCACCTCGGCAAGCGGGTCGCGCGTCGTCCGTGTGAGTACCGGAAACAGTTCTATCGCCGCCACGGAAGCATCTTTGATTCGCTGCTCGTTGTCAAGATATATCGAGGCTGCACCACCTGGTAACGCGGTTCCGACCGCTGCCATTCGTTCCTGAAAGAGAAATAACACGCCGGTTGCGAAGATTGCCACGCCAATCGGTGCGTAAATGAAGTTAATGAGTGTTGGAGTCACAAGTGCGATAATATCGAAGCCGACCGGAAGCGCCAGAAAGACCGCAAGCGCGGCGAGCGGGCGAGTGTCATACTCCGACCGCACGTAGAGTTCGAATATCATGAACAGCCCAACCGCCGATAGCACGTAGGACAGCCCAGTCGCACTCCAGTGAATGAGTCCATGTTCAATCGCCAAGTGTGGAAACGGTGTTGTCGCTTCACTGGCGGTGAAATACTGGCCATGTATCGGATTGGTGAGTTTGACAAAGACGACAAGGAGGAACACCGCGGCACCCATTCGACGAAGCGTCCGGTCTCGATGGAAGGTTCTGTTCGTGTAGGCGGAACAAAAATACAGCCACGCCCAGACCGTTGCGAACCCAGCGACGAGTCCGGTAATATACGCCGGTTCACGCAGTGAGGGTGGGAAGAGAAAGAATGCCGTTTTCAGGAGTCCCCATGCACCTGTGGTTGCTAACAACCAGACAAGCCCTCGCTGTATTTCAGGGTCGTCGAACGACCGTGCTCGCGGAATCAAGAGCAGACAGAGAATTCCGCTGATAAAAAATACCGCGGTGTACGCAACCCCGGCTGGTTCGGAAAGCGCAGCTAACACGTTTCAGAAGGTACGCTCGCTCAAATAAAAAGGCACCTAATTCAGCACCTTCGTCAATCGAATAGCTGCTGTATCTCGCTCCGCCGGATATACTCGGTCTCGCCGTCGCGTGTCTCAAGTTCAAGTTCGCCAGTTTCGCGGAACGTATTTCCGATGACGAGTTTATACGGAATGCCGAGCAGGTCGCTCTCTGCGAACCGCTCACCGATATTTTTCTCGGGGTCGTCAAAGAGTAACGTCTCGGCTTTGTCACACTCCTCATAGAGCGCATCGGCGACGGCTGCAAGTTCGTCGTCGTATTCGAGCGGGACAATTGAGAGCGTGTAGGGAGCAATCGAATCGCTTCCCTCACCGGGCCAGCGACAGCCATCGTCGTCAGCATGCTGTGCAACGATTGTATGCAGCAGGCGCTCGATACCAATTCCATAGCTACCCATCAACACGTTCTGCTGTGAGCCATCAGCCATATCGACCGACAGTCCCATCGACTCGGCATAGCGCGTCCCGAGTTTGAAGATGTGTGCAATCTCGATTCCCTGTCCGCCGCGCAGTTCGCCACCACAGGCTGGACACGGACTCTTTTCGGTGAGGTCATCGCGTGGGGAGTCAGCGGTGTCGCCAAACCGGCAGTCCGGTTCCGTACACGAGAGCAGTTTGACCGTGCCGGTTTCGACCGGTGCGACGAACTCCTCCGAGGCGGAGCCACCCATCACGCTGTTGTCGGCGTCGCTGATGACGAACTCGATGCCGAGTCGCTCAAAGAGGCGGATATAT
Source organism: Halobacteriaceae archaeon Tc-Br11_E2g27 (assembly GCA_001564135.1). GTDB lineage: Archaea > Halobacteriota > Halobacteria > Halobacteriales > Haloarculaceae > Halovenus. The sequence goes on from LKNH01000128.1 coordinate 2,211, forward strand.
GCGTCTTTGATTGCTTGATAGGATTCAGCCAGCGACTCCTCGCTGGCATGCAGGCTGTAGGCATCTTTCATCGTGAACTCTTTGGTCCGCAGCAGACCGAGACGAGCGTGGTCGTCGCGGTGTTTCGGCCCGACCTGATAGCACAGGATAGGAAGGTCCTCGTAAGAGCGGACGAGCCCCTCAAAGAGGTGGACGACTCCCTCCTCGTGGGAGGGAGCTAGACACATCTGCTGGCCATCGCGGTTTTCCAGCGTGAACATCTCATCCCCAAAACTCTCCCAGCGGCCACTTTCATCCCAGATACCGCGGTAGTTGAGCTGTGGCAGACGAATCCGCTGTGCACCAACCTCGCGCATCTCATTTTCGATTCGGTCGATAAGCGCCTGTCGCAGGCGCTCGCCGGTGAGCGTAAACCCATAGAGTCCGCTCCCAAACTGTCGGATGAGCCCCGCCCGGAAGCACAGCTCGACAGCCCGGCTTTCGTGTCCGGTCGGTTCCCGTCGGGTGAACAGTTTTGCCTCGCTCCGTCGCATTATGCGCTCTCACGTGGTCGGGCCTTTCGTACCTGTCGAAACTGGTGAGCAAAGCCACCTGCTCATGTTTGCTCCAGCTCAACAGCAGCACTCGCTAACGCAAATACGACGACTCGTTGCAACATACGTTCTTTCAGCCCTGATGGCTGTTCGAGGTCCATTCGCTCAAGATAGGACTGGCTCCCGTCAGGGACGGCAAGTGCCGTCCGGAACGCGTCGATATCAAGCAGTGTCGAGAGGTCGCGTGCGTCAATAGCTGATTGCAAGTTTCGTAGCGATTTTGCAAGCGTCCGCTCGGTTTCGGTCAGTTCAGTTCCGTAGGGGAACGTCGGTAGCGTCCCATCATCGACGGCTGGACCAAGCCGCTGTTTGAGTTGCTCAGGGTAGTTGTATCGGTACTGTTGCGGTATCTCCCAGTCAGCAGGCAGCTTTTCGGCTGCTTTTGCTTGCGTGACGAGTTCATCTTGGAACCGTGAGTCAGCAAGGCAGATGAGCGAACCGACCACCTCCGCATCGGATTTCCCGCGGATATCCGCAACGCCGTATTCGGTGACGACGATATCACGGAGATGCCGAGGAATCGTCAGATGACCGTAGTTCCAGATGATGTTTGAACTGAGGCTCCCACCCGACTCACGCGTCGAGCGAATCATCAGAATCGACCGCCCATCATCCAGTTCCTGTGCCTGGTTAACAAAATTGAACTGGCCGCCGACACCGCTTACAACCCGGCCATCTTCGGTCCCATCGGAAACGACACCGCCGGTGAGTGTTACTTTCATTCCCGTGTTGACGAACCGTGCATTCTTCCGCTGTGTACGCTTGAGCTGTTCGTCTCCGTATAAGGCGTTCGTGAAGGTGACACTCCGCATGTTGAGGTCGCGACGTTCCTCCTCGTCGAGTTCCCCCAGACTCTCGTACATGCTGGAGGACCCGAGGAAAAACGCCCCGTCGAGAACCCGTCCGCCAGCGAGTTCGTCCCCGAGACCGTCCGCACAGAGACGGTTCCAGGTTCGTTCATCGTCGAGAGTTGGCGGCACAGTCTCCCCGGCGACGGAGAGCTGCCCATCACTCAGTTTGACATCGTCTGTGAGAATCCCCCATCGCTGTAAGAACGCTACAGCCGTCGCATCGAGGTCAGTTGGAATGGCTCCGGTCTCGTGGAGATAGCTGAGGGTTGCCTCGTCGATACCATCTGTGGCGTATCCCTCGTTCACGAGTTCCTGAATGTTGTAGTCCTCGTAGACGGTTCGTGAGAGGATGCCGTCCTCGTATAGATGGATAAACGCCTCAGCGAACATCTCGGTTGCCCCGTAGAGTCCTTCCTCGAAGGGTTCGACGTCACCAAGGTCGTCAATGGTCTCGCCTGCATCGTCGTAGACGCCGAGCGATTCGATAATCTCCTGGTAGGTCGTGTTGTGGTTGTGACGAAGCGAGAGAGCGTGACCGATTGCATCTCCAAGTGAGCCAATTCCAATCTGGAGCGTGCCGCCGTCAGGAATCAACGTGCTCACCCGGAGCGCAATCGCGTGGTCGACAAGCGAAACTGGTTCGCTCGGTGGCGCAAAAATCGGATACTCGCCTGATTTGTCATCCAGGACGGCATCAACTGTCTCTGGTTCAATCGGTGCCTCGCCGTATAAAAACGGCATTTCCCGGCTCAGCTCCCCCACAATCATCAGGTCGCGCTCGCCAGCGGCCCTGGTCTCCAGCAGACTGTCGAACAGCTCGCTCGATATATCGGTATTTGTTGCAATATTGTACCGAAACTCCCCGTCAACCTGGCCCTCACCCATCAGCTGTAAGATGAGATTCGGTTCGGCGTTTTCGAATCGTCGAATCGCGTGGGTGTAGTTGACGCTGTGATATCGTTGTTGGGCCTGTGGGATATCCATATAGCCGCCAGGCTGGAAATAAAACTCGTGTACTTCGATATTCTCCGGAAGCGTTCCGTTCTGGACACGGATATCGTACTCTAGGTCAGGATAGTTCTCGAAGAGGCGGTCGCCGAGCGGTTCGACAATCCGTGATTCCAACTCCGAGTGTCCGGTTGGCTTTGTCAGCGAGAGCGCCGTCCAGATTTCGAGGTCAATCTCCGGATTCGCCACGGCCCGCTCGACAAGTTCGTTCAAAATCCGGTTTGCCTTTCCCACGCCCAGGGGTGTCCCGACGACAATTTCCGTCCCCAGTCGGTCGATGATATCGTCAACGAGTGACGCAACATCATCGTATGTCGGTGCGGTCATTTACTAGCTAGTAAGCGAGATAATAGATAAACAGTGGACCTCGTTCCCATCTGTTAACAGCAGCCGCGGTAGGGTGATATCTATCCGTTCAGTAACGAGCAATTTCTTGCCAGCTCCTGTACAGAGTCAACTTACAATTTTTTCGAGCTCTCCTTTGACTGTCATCACCTCAAAATCGTGGTCCGGCCGAAGGTTGACGAAATCGAGGAAACTCATCGCATCGAGAAGCACTTCATCCTCGTAGTACTCAGATGCAACTCTGACTGCGTCCTGTGCTCCGATGAGCGGGTCAAGCGCCGCAAGAGCACACGCGAGGTCGTACGCGCGTGCATCTTCGAGTGCGTCCTCGTTGACGTTCGTTGCGTCGATAAAGTAGAGGTCGCCGTCGGCGATGAGGACGTTTTCGCCCCGGAGGTCGCCATGTACAAACCCGGCGTCGTGCATACGCGAAAGGAACTCAAACAGTTCAGGGGCGACGGCCCGTACCTCATCTCCGTCAAGCTCATCAAGCGTCCGAAATTCGGGGAGATACTCGAGGACGACAACGCCATATCCCTGATACTCAAAGACTTCGAGCGGCTCGGGAACGTTGATACCAAGCTCTCTCATACTGCGAGTCGCTTCGAGTTCGTGCTCGGCCATCGCAAGCGGCGTTCCAAATCGTTCGAAAAAGCCCTCCCGACCGCTGGTAAATGCCCCAAGGTTTCGACCAGTCGTCAACACGCCGTGGACGACCGTATTCTGCACGGAGATCAGTTTGAGAAAGAGCCGCTCGTTGACGACAGCGGGCGTTGATAACCAGTTGTCTGCATCGAGGGTCCTGACGGATTCGAGAGACTCTCCGTGGCGACGAATCGCTTCCTCAGCAACTGACTCAAGATCTTCCGCTGGAACGCTCCCGCGGAGAAACCGACGGACGGACATATCCTATCGTAGTGAGCAGGCTAAATAAATGATTTCGTCCCAGTTTCATACTACTGGACGTAAACTCTGAAACAATCTCGTCGCCCCCGGGTGGCGAGTATGTTAACGAAGTTACGTCCGGCAGTATCAGGTTGCTCGATGGTTTGCAACTATTGCAGATTGTCCAAACAGCTATCCCCGAAGGAACCGAAACGCCAGTAATGGGTGAATTATCGACGCTGTTTGCACCCGAGCGCGTCGCGGTCGTCGGTGCTTCCGATGAACCTGGAAGTGTCGGCTATGCGGTCACCAACAACTTGCTCGATACGTTCGAGGGAGAGGTGTTCGCAGTCAATCCGAACCGCGATGAGGTGCTCGGGCTGTCGTGTTATGGCGAACTTGGTGCCGTTGAGGATGTGGATGTCGCGGTCGTGGCTGTCCCCGCGCCGGTGGCTGTCGAGGTTGTCCGTGAGGCCGGAACGCTTGGCATCTCGAACATCGTGGTCATCACGGCGGGGTTCAGCGAAGCCGGAAGCGACGGGTCACGCCGCGAACGAGAACTGAAGGAGCTTGCTGAGAAGTACGACCTGAACCTCGTCGGGCCGAACTCGCTTGGTATTTTCAGTACCGGCGTCGGCCTGAACGCGTCGTTCGGGCCGAAACATCCCGTTCCGGGGGACGTCTCGTTCATGAGCCAGTCCGGGGCGTTCATTACCGCCGTCCTCGACTGGGCGGAACAGGCGGACCTCGGCTTTCAGCACGTGGTTTCGCTTGGTAACAAGGCAGTCTTGGACGAGGGTGATTTCGTCCGCGAGTGGGGCGAAGACGAGGAGACCGATGTCATCCTTGGCTATCTCGAAGATGTGAGTGATGGACAGGCGTTCATCAGAGCCGCACGAGAGGTAACACCTGAGACGCCGGTTGTCGTCGTCAAATCCGGACGTACCGCTGAGGGGGCTTCCGCTGCTGCGTCACACACTGGCGCAATCGCTGGTACCGACGCGGCTTATGAAGCGGGACTCGCACAGGCAGGGGTTATCCGTGTCGATTCCGTCCAGGAACTGTTCGACTACGCTGCCATTCTCAGCGGCCAACCGTTGCCGGATGGAAAAGATGTTGCACTCGTGACCAACGCTGGCGGGCCTGGCGTGATGATGACTGACGCTGTCGGGGATTCGACGCTCTCGCTTGCTGACTTCGGTGATGAGACGCTTGATGAACTTGCAGACGGGTTACCGGATGGCGCGAACATCTACAACCCCGTCGATATCATCGGGGATGCCTCCGCAGAGCGGTTTGCCCGAACGCTCGATACGGTGCTTGCCGACAGGTCGGTCGGGATGGCCGTCGTGCTTGCTTGTCCGACGGCGACGCTTTCGTTCGACGAACTCGCCGAGGAGACGG
>LKNH01000129.1 GCA_001564135.1 Halobacteriaceae archaeon Tc-Br11_E2g27
GCGAGTGAAGCCGTAGCTGCGGACCAGCCAGATGCTGAGCAGCAAAGTGCTGACCCGGAGGTCGGTGACGAACCTGCCGAAGAGAGTGACGATACAGAGTCGTCCACAACAGAGACGGAGTCCGATTCCGAGCCCGATGAAGACGATGAAGGACGCAGCCTCACCGAGCGTGCAAAGCTGTTTGCGACCGGTAAAACCGTCATCGACGAGGACGACCTCGAATCACATCTACATGACCTCGAGTTTGGGTTGCTCGGCAGCGACGTTGAACTAGAGGTGACCGAGGAAATTCTCGACGGCGTTGAGGAGAACCTCGTTGGAGAAACCCGGAGACGGCTCTCAAGTACCGGCGATATGGTTCGGGATGCACTCCGTGAATCCCTCTATGACGTTATCAGCGTCGGGCAGTTTGACTTCGACCAGCGGGTTCAGGACGCTGATAAACCGGTCGTCATCATCTTCACTGGCGTTAACGGCGTCGGCAAGACGACAACCATCGCCAAACTGTCCCATTATTTCGAACAACAGGGGCTCTCATCCGTCCTTGCAAACGGAGATACGTTCCGCGCTGGGGCGAACGAGCAGCTTGAAAAGCATGCTGACAACCTCGGCAAGAAAATCATCTCACACGAGCAGGGTTCGGACCCCGCAGCGGTGATTTACGATGCCGTCGAGTATGCCAAGGCCAACGATATTGATGTCGTACTCGGCGATACTGCCGGTCGGCTTCACACCGACGATGGGCTGATGGACCAACTCTCAAAAATTGACCGAGTCATCAACCCCGACATGACCGTTTTTGTTGATGAGTCTGTAGCAGGACAGGATGCGGTCAACCGCGCTCGCGAGTTCAACAATGCCGCCAGCATCGACGGCACAATCCTGACCAAAGCTGATGCCGACACACAGGGTGGTGCAGCTATCTCCATCTCACATGTCACCGGCAAGCCGATTCTCTTTCTGGGAACCGGCCAAGACTACGATGACCTCGAACGGTTCGAACCCGAGGAAATAGTCGACTCGTTGCTCGGATAACGCGGTTTAGAATTTGGATTTCACTCGGGGAGGTACACTGCAAAACCTCTCACGACTGTCATCGTAGCTATCGTTCTCTATAAAAGTAGTGGCGTGTTGATTCGTTCTTAGTCGTCGTCAACGTCGACGCTGGTTTCCTCTTCGACGGCAACCTCTTCCGGTCGGGCTTCGAGCGTCATCTTCTGGATTTCGACGCGGCGAAGCGGATAGATGGTCTTTGCTTCGTTGTAGATTGCAGAGGAGAGTCGACCGTCGACGACGCTGTCGACGAGTTCCTCGAAGGTTCGGTCGGAGGCGGCCTCGCGAACGATGTCAATCATCGTGCGTCGGATGGCTTTCTCCTGGCTCTCGTCGGCTGATTTGGTGGTCAGCGCAACTGGCTGAATCTGCACACGGTAATCGTCCGTCGTCAACACCGTAATGTATGCCTCAACTTTCGAGGAGCCACGGCGGACGAGACTGCGCAGGTAATCCCGCGTCAGTTCGTGACGGATAAACTCCGTGTAGGCCGTATCAGAGGCCACTTCGTTAACTTTGAACGTGAGCTTCGTGTTATTCCCGCTCGCGTCGTTTCTGAGCTCGCCGAGGGTCGTTTCGATGGTTCGGCCGAGCACTTTTTCCGATTCGTCTGCTGGTGTCTCGCCAAGCTCTTCCCGGTCAAACTGCTCCGGTGCCTGGACGGTATACCAGCGCTTTTCCTGCTTCTGTCGTGATACTGAACGTTCACTCATTGGTAGATGTGGTTGTGGTAATGGACGATTTCGCGTCCTCGTTAGTAAGCTGTGCTGCAACCCTGAGGTTGACGAGATAATCGTCAACTGTCGCATGCAATCCGCCTGTCGTCTCGCGTGTAATCGTCGTCAGAACCTGCTCGTTTTCGACGGTTGTCGCCATTTCCTCGGTGTTATCCGGAATCAACGACTCGGCAATTTGTTTCGCGGTAACTGGGTCCTCGTGTGCCGTGACAATCCGTGCGCGGCGACTCCCAGACCGCTCCGTCGTAGCCGTTACCGTCGTCTCTTTCGTCATAGTGCCTCCTTGAATGCCAGAATAACCTCGCTTGACTCTGTCCCTGCAGGAAGATGAGCACGGGCCCGAACTCCGGTCCCAGCCGCGTTAGCGCCAACTTCGCTAGTGGCAATTTCCAATGCGTTTCCGACATTGGTCTCCACGGTCGATCGGCTGACCGCTGCGGCCTCACTCGGTGAGGTGACAAGGGTCACTGGTTCCGGCGCACAATATTGACTCATCAGTCGTGCCACGGGTTCAACAGGGGCTGATTCATCACATTGTGCGACGAACAGCCCGTTGTAGCGCCCGGTTTCGGCTGTCCTGATTGCGTCATGGACCTTGCTGGCGTGCGTTCGCCAGCGGTCGAGGTCGTCGTCCCTCGGGTCACTTCCCAGCGCTAACGCAAGTGCTCGTCCGGGTTTTTCGTGGACGACTGCGTCTAGCATGTCACCGTACCCGCCGACCGTCTCGAACGGGCCGCCGACATACGGCTTCAGGAGGTTCTCCACGGCAGTTGCCCCCCGCGGTGTTCCATCACGCGCAAGTGAGAGTGCAAGGGCCGTTGCAACGTTCTTCCACTCCGTCGATTCTGCTGTCTCGTCGATGCTGGCTAGCAGCTCTCCCGTCCGCTCGGTCGACCCCGAAAACGAGGCATGAACGAGCGTCGAATGGGTGAGACCATCAACCGGGTCGGCAGTCGGAACTGCAACGCCCGGCCGTTGGTTGATATTGGCTGTCGCCAGTCCTTCTCGGAGCTGCTCATCAGGGACAACGCCCGCTGTCCGGTGTCCTGCCAGTGCAAGCATTGGGTCTGCTGTGCCAAGTTCGGCTGCGATATCGTAGGCGGCTTTGCTCGTACACGGTATCTCCTCGCCAATTGTGATGTCTGCCGTTTTCGCCGGCCGACCGACTGCGACCGTCAGGTCAGCGTCGGTTTCGCGCGTCAGCTCTCCCGGCAACCCCTCGATTGATGTCTGATAGGGGCTGTTGGTGGCTGTGAGCGCTTTCCCAAGCAGTCCAGCCGCTGCCACACCATCACCAGTCTGTGCTGTCACGAGGTGAACGAACTCGGCCTCGCGGAGCTGTGATGCGATGGAAGTTGCAGCGGTCGTGTGTGTCTGCTGGCGGTCGGCTGTTGACATTTAAATCAGGTCTTTGGCGTCGTCGATGGAGTACGAGAATTCTTCGTCGATTTTGTCGCCTCGGTAATACTCGAGGAGACGGCGGATTTTTGCTTCGGTGTTTTGCAGGGCACGTTTGTTCTGGTAGTCCGTACCGTTTTCTTCCATGTGCTCATTTAGGCGCACGGCCCGTGCGAGCAGATTTCGAAGATCTTCCGGAATCTCCGGTTCGGATTCGTTCTCTTCGAGAATCTCGGTGACCTTCTTGCCAGTTGCGAGTTTGACGTTCGGGACAGGGACGCCCTGGACGCCCTGGTCACGGAGTTGGACGCCGATTTCGCTCGGACTGTAGCCCTGCTCTGCGAGGTCGACTACGTGTTCTTCAATCGACTCAGGGTCGATGTCGCTCCACTCTGGTGGTTCGTCTGCCACCGGCTTGTCCGAATCGGACGAGCCACGGCGGCGTGTATGCATTCGTGCCATTGTCTCTGGTTGGAACAACACTGGCCGCTGTACTCAACTACGATAACTGATGATATCAGTCACGTTCCAGCCGCGCTACAGTAGCTGCGGCTGGATTGAACACTTCCGCAATCCCAAGCCGCCCAAGCGGACGGCGATGTCAGATTTGCGGCCGTGCGTTCCCACTCATAGCAATACGACTATGCGGCATAAACCTCTCGGTTACGGTCGAAACAACCGGGTAGAAGGGGGAAAATCAGTTAGTCGTCGCCTTCTTCGTCGACGATGACGACTTCACCATCGACGACATCCACGTTGATGAGTGTCTTCGGTTCGTAACCGCTCTCTTCAACTTTGTTGACACCGCCGACTTTCTTGATAACAACGACCGTATCAACGACTTCTGCCCCGATTGCACCGAGGGCATCGAGCAACGAGGTCAGCGTCCCGCCGGTCGAGAGAACATCATCGAGAACGAGAACGCGGTCTCCCTCACGGACGTCGTTAATATACATTTCACTTTCGCTGTATCCCGTTTCCTTTGAGATTTCGACTTCGTCTTCGAGGCCGTAATCACGTTTTCTGACGACGACGAGCGGAATGTCGGTCATCAGGGAGACGGCTGTCGAGATGTGAATACCCATTGCTTCGGGGGCGACGATTTTGTCAACATCGGTGAGGTCTGCTTTGCGGACGATTCGGATGACAATCTCTCGAAGCAGTTCCGGTCGGAGCATCGGCACGCCATCGCTAATCGGATGGACGAAGTAATGGTAGTCCCCTTTCTGTACGACAGGGGCTTCAAGCAGTGACTTCCTGAGTTGGTCCATGCCTTCGGTACTGGTAGCGCGGTCAAAAATGTGCTGATAAGGAGGGAGTGGTGGCGGTGGTGGAACCTGTCGTTGTGACTGTCATCATCGAACAGTGGTTCCTTTAGTGATGGCCCGTAAAGAGGTGATAATGGATTCCGCTACTGACTCGGTCTCGTTTACAAGTATCGTCGCAGGCGTCGTACTGGTTCTCGTAGGGGTCCTCTCGTACGTCCTCTCGGACTTTGCCAGCATGACCGCACTCATTCCTGCTTTCTTTGGCTTTGTGTTTATCGTCCTCGGAGTCGTCGCTCGGGCAACCGGTGCAAGCCGTCCTGCAATTCTGTCCATCGCTGTGCTTGCAGTCCTTGGGATTGGTGGTTCACTCCGTGGCGTTCCCGATATCGTTGCGCTCGTAACTGGCGGGAGCCCCGAATCCACTATCGGGGCCGTTTCACAGGCGGCAATGATTGTTATCTCTCTGTTCCTCCTGATTTCGGTCTTTCGGTTCTTTCGAGATAGCTGACCCGTTTCACTTTCACTCCGGAGGGGAAACGTGTTAATGCTCGCCCGTCCACCTAGCGGATATGTCCGACCTTGGGGATTTTACTGGTCTCGATGATGATGCTGATGCTGTCGACTCTACCCGTGACAGTACCGCTGAGTCGACTAGTGGTCAACGCAGCGATATCGATGCAGATGACCCACAGACGGCGACAAGTCCGGAGTTTGATTCGTTCGATGCAACGCCAGCAGGGTCCGACCGCGGTATCGGCGTTCTCTCTGCCGGAAACGGTCTTCAGATACACGAAGACGAACGGGAAACACAGCTGAGAGCCTACGTCACCGCACAGAACCGAAAGGATGTTCGAATTGGGACGTATCTGCTCGCGGATTATCCAGATACGGAACGATTATTCTGTCGAATCAACGGACTTGAATACTCACAGGAGTATCGAGCCGATGATGCCACCGAAATCCATGCACGCCGCGCAATGCGAACCAACGGAATCGACGAGGAGGATTTCAAACTCATGGCGTCACTTGACCCGGTAGCTGTTTTGTACGAGGATGGTGACGAGACAAAACGACGCATGACCGACCGGGTTCCAAAACCTGAGACGGTTGTCTCTATTGCACAGGATAAAGACGATATCAAAACCGGGCTAAAGATTCCGGGAGACGGCGTTTTTCTGGGCCATCTCTCTGTCGGGGGACAGAAAGTCAGAACGGCTGCAACACCGGATACCATTGACTACCGGTTGAAAGACGATTACGAAAGCGGTGACCCGCTTGTTTTCCGGCATACGCTTATCGCTGGTGGAACAGGCTCTGGAAAGACCCACGGCGCAAAGAATATTCTCCGGCAGTATCTGGCTGAGGACCGAACCTATCCAATTGAGTCGGATGGGGACAGAACTGTTCGTCCCGCAGTTGTCCAGTTTGACCCACAGGATGAGTACGCACAGATGCACGATGACGGCGACTATGACGATGAATTTGGCCGGAAACTGGACAGCGAGGGCATCGCCCACGGTGGCCATGACGATACGCTTGTGTTCGTCCCGAAAGTCGGAAACGCTACCTATGCCGCCAGTCATCACCGAGCGGAACAACTCGAATTTACGATTCCGTTCAGCATGGTTCATGCCAACCCGTGGCTGATTGCCGGTAGCGGGCTGAACGACAACCAGTATAACGCGCTTGTGAGCGTTCTTCTCCCGCGATTCAGACAGGAGTATGGACGGCAGGGAACCTACCAGCAATTTAGCTCGTTCATGGGGGACCCGGCGCTGAAAGAGGAACTCGACGAGACTGGTCAGGTTCATGAAGCAACGTTTGATGCAATTAGCCGCCGAGCCAGAGGCTTTGACAACGTTTTCGACCAGGATGCTCGGCCGATTACCGACCTCATCTCGGAGTCTGTCAAACCGGGTCAGTTGACGGTCGTCCCAACGTATCATCTCACGGATAGCCGAAGCTCAGAAACTGTGGTGCTTGCCCTCTCATCGCTGCTGGTTGATGAAAAGCTTTCCAACGACCCAAACTACTCCCGCATCAAAGAAACGCCACTGATTGTCGGGATGGACGAGGCACACAACTTCCTGACTGATGCCGATACGGTGCAGGCAAAGAAGGTTATCGGCAAGTTCACCGATGCAGCTAAACAGGGGCGAAAAGAGCGACTTGGACTTTTCCTTATCACACAGGACCCACAGGACATCGCCGACCCGGTATTCAAACAGATTAACACAACCATCGTCTTGAATCTGGGTGATGAAGATGCTATCTCGGCCGTCAATATCCCTTCGACGCTCGAATCACGGGTGCCATATATGGAAAAAGGGGAGATGGTCGTTTACTCTCCGGATAACTCCGAACCTGTCGAGCTTATCGGGTTGCCACACTGTCTGACGAGACACGGCCGCGATAGCTGAACGGAATCACCACTCTTTGTTCGCCTCACGAGACAAACCTAAAATCTGTCCAGCCCAAAGAGACGCACATGGTGTTCGAATCAAATGTAGGCGGAAAAGACAGACTCACAAGAGCGGTCCTTGCGGTCGTTTTTGCACTCGTGACACTCAAAGCAGTGCGCTCTGGAAAACGCCTCCGTGGACTTATCGCAGGGACGGTTGCGATTGGGTTTGCGCTTAATGTCGTCACCTGCTTCTGTAACGTTAACCGTGTTCTTGGCATCGATACGACCAATTCTGAGTAGTGCTCTCTCGGTCTGAGACCGGTTTTCTGTGGTTATACCGGTCGACGGAACAATTGATAGTTTTCACGCAGGACGGGTGGTGACGAATCTATCACAGCTTCCGTTGACCGGTATAGTAGCCGAACCC
>LKNH01000130.1 GCA_001564135.1 Halobacteriaceae archaeon Tc-Br11_E2g27
CACCCCCGGGAATGCGATAAAGCGAGGGGCTTTGTTGCTGTGGGACATAGCCTTGTGTATGGAGGTTGCGGTAGTCACTGTCGGCGACGAGATTCTAGCCGGACAAACTGTCAATACGAACGCTGCATGGCTGGGAAAGGAGTTACGAGAGCGTGGAGCTTCCGTCGAGCGGATGACAACTGTGCCCGATAAAACAAGCGATATAGCGGAGGTTGTCAACGAGTTTCATGCACGCTACGATGGGGTTATCGTCACTGGAGGGCTGGGGCCGACACACGATGACGTGACGATGGAAGGGATTGCAGCAGCATTCGGAACGGAGTTAGCTGCTGACGATGCAGTCCTCGATTGGTTAACGACGGCAGGCGGGTATAGCGCAGATGACCTCGCACCGGAGACGACACATATTCCGAAACGTGCAACGATGATCCGTAACCCCGAAGGTGTTGCACCAGGCTGTCAGATTGATACAGTCTACGTACTACCGGGTGTGCCCACAGAGATGAAAGCCATGTTTGCCCTGATAGCCGATGAGTTCAGTGGCCAACAGCGGTATACAGAAACCGTCATCGCAGCCGAGCCGGAAAGCACATTGTTGGAACGAATTGGGACAGTTCGTAAGCGCTTTCCGGTCACCGTGGGCAGTTACCCAGGAGAGCACGTGAGATTGCGGCTCGAAGGAACGGACAAACAGCAGGTGACGGACGCGGCAACGTGGTTGCGAGAGCGGGTTGAAAAACCTGAAGACGTGCGCGACAGAGAAACGGATAGAACACACGATACTGACACGGAAAGCGGAACAGAGCCGGACACAGGGTGCAATTAACTGATTTCAGGCGCCAAGTCCCCGTCCTCAAGGAGCGAACGGCGAAAGCCGTGAGCGAGTAGGGTGGGGTAGTTCACGCGTACAGTGCGCGAATCCAGAGAACGGTTAGCAGGAGGCCACCGAACAGCACAATACCAGCTGTCGCTTCGACGAACGTGCTTCCGAGGCCAACCTGCGTTGCATCGAACAGGGGTAGGTACATAGTTGAGTATTGTAGCGGCCCCTAATTAATTCGTTCCGGTTCGACTATCGGGGGTCCTGATTGAAACATTAGCACCAACACCATCATTTTATGTCGATACGCGGGCGTTATAGGATATGGATGGGGAACCAGCATGGGAGTTTGACAGACGCGATATCTGTATCCTGAAAGAACTGTCCCAGGAACCACAGCTTTCCTCTCGAAAGCTAGCCGACCGGCTGGCCGAAAAATACGATATTGACGTCTCACACGTCACAGTAAGCGAGTCGGTCAGAGAAATGCGAGAGCAAGGCGTCTTTCGAGATGCCATCCTTATCAACGAGACGTATTTTAACTTCGCGCTGTTTGAGTTCAAATTCGACCCGTCATACTTTGCTGACGACTGGCGAGCAGCGATGGAGGATATCCGAGATAGCAAACACACGCTGTTTTACAGCCTCTCAACCGGGACGTATCAGTGGAAAGCGATAATGATGTTTTCAAGTCGTGAGGAGGAATCGCAGTGGCTACATGAATTTTACAAAGACCACGGAGACCTTGTCAGTAACGTCCGTAATCACGCACTCCATAACGTCCTCAAGTTCCGAACCGACCCGGAACTTCTCGAACATCTCTCAGAGTGAAATCAGAGCTTGTTTTCTGCATCCTCCGCGAGTTCTTTCATCCGCTTTCCGACACGCCCTGCGTCCGAGAACTCGTCTTCGCTCATTGCGTTTGCCAGTGCGTTTCCGAGCACGAAAACAGCATGTTTGTGTTCGCTCTTCGACATATGTACGTCATCTGGCGTGACATCAAGCTCCTGATACGGGTCGAACAGTTCATCGTCGACATGTTCCAGGTCTTTGAAATACTCCATAATGAGCACCATCTGCTCGTGGAGTTCAAGGAGTTCGTCTTTGTGCATACCACCCCTTGCGGGTCGCAGTATTTAGAAGCTACTGCTGTTTGATGAGAACACCTCACACACGAATGCGAGTTGTGTGCTCTCTGGAACCGGATGGACCAAGCGTTTCGCGAATTGTAGATGGTTGTTCGGGACATCTTGGCCTCGGTGGCCAATGACCGATTATCTGGGAAACGCTGGTACTGTCACAGCCGTGCGTTTCATACTACCGGACGTAAGCTTTTAAACAATCTCGGCACCCCGTGGTGACGAGTAAGTTTACGAAGTTACGTCCGGCAGTATCAGAAAACGTATTCGTCGTCGTGGCCCATCATTCCATCGTCTTCGAAACCTGGCTCTTCTTCGTCATCCATTGGGCCACTTGTTTTGTATGCTTTCAGACCAGTCGATAACAAGTCTTCAATCGCCTCCTCTCGGTTTAGAAATTCACCCTGTTCGACAAGCTGGGTGATCTGCATTTCAAGATGTTCGGGGATAGTGATCTCTACCTTGGGCATCGCAACGTGAGGGGCTTTGACTGAGGCGTATTTAAAACTGACGGGGAAATGTTTCGGTCCAGCCAAACCAATCTTTGTGCAAGCGAAAGATTGACTCTCAAAGCGTGTCCTTTTCTCGTTGTAGCATAAACCGACAGCCAATGTCCGATGAGACTCGTCGAATCGAATCACTACTGTTGCAAATTCCCTACGAAATCGGTGCTATTGTCGGAGTTTTTGTGTTTCTGTTGGGATACCTTGTGACGCTCGTAACCACCGTTGTATTTGAACGAGAGTACATCCAGGAGTCGATAGTTGCCGAAACTGGGCAGCTATATTACAGCGCAATGTTTGTCGAAATGCAAGCAAGAATTGACCTGGAAGCAATCGCAACTGTGGAGGGAGAAGCGTTGCAGGGGAACGTGCTTCTCACAGAGGGTGCGTCTGCAGTCTTTACGCTGCCTGTTTTTGTTTATCATCTTATCCCCGTTCTTGTATTTGTCCTCGGTGGGTTCATAGCTGCACGGTGGGTCGGTGCACAGAACGTTCGAAAAGGAGTGCTGTCAGGTTTGTCGCTTCCTGTCGGAACGCATCTCCCCGCGATTGTTGGAACGCTGGTCTTCTCGACGGAAGCTGGTGGTCCAGAATTCTGGCACTCGCTGGTGTTGGCTGGAGTTGTTGTGCCGGGCGTTTGTGGCGTTGCTGGTGGTATTATCGCTGTGGCTAATAGCAGGTGAATACCTTCGCTATAGGGGTAAAGCGGGGAAAAAACCTCCCTCGAGCGCAGACCACGAGGGAGTGGGCTAACGCAGCAAGCCGCGCGCAGACCACGGCTATTGTGGGTCGCTATGGAACGGAACCCATTGTATCATTATCGAGTCTCCGTAATAATTTCACCGGTCTATATACTGCTCGACATATCAGATTGAAACCATATTAAATGACGCCAGTCACCGTTGCTGCATCTCGTGCAGCCCGCTCGCTAATGCCGTTTCCAAGAATTGTATAGCGGTCTCGAATCGTGTGTGCGGTGGTGAGCGCTTCGATGACCGTCTCATCGTCAATGCCGAGTTCTTCTGCCGTTGTTGGTGCACCAAGCCGTTCCAGTGCATTGTGGATTGGTTTCCAGCCGTTTTCATCGCCCCGCTGGAGATAAGCCGTCAGTATCGACCCGACACCGACCTGGTGACCGTGCAACGCAGCGTCCGGTGCAAGCCTGTCGAGTTGATGTGAAAAAAGATGTTCTGCTCCACTTGCTGGCCGTGAGGAATCGGCGATACTCATTGCGACACCGCTTGAGACGAGCGCTTTAATGACAACCCACGCAGGCTCTTCCAACCCGGGTTTAATTGAATCAGCGTTTGATACAAGCATCTCCGCGGTCATCTCGGAGAGGGCACCCGCGTACTCGGAGTACGGAACGTTCTGGAGTCTGTGTGCAAGTTGCCAGTCACGGACTGCTGTGTAATTTGAGATGATATCTGCACAACCGGCCGTAGTGAGTCGCCAGGGGGCGTTTGCAATCACTTCCGTGTCTGCAACAACCGCAACCGGGGGGGCTGCAGCGACACTATGTCTGGTATCACCATCCGGAACCGAGCCCCGACCAGAGACAATGCCATCGTGACTCGCTGCCGTTGGCACAGAAACGAACCCAAGCCCCTGGTCAGCAGCGGCCATCTTGGCAATGTCGATAGCTTTCCCGCCACCGACCCCAACAAGATAGCCTGCATCACTTTCGTTTGCAAGCGAGATGACGTCTTCAACCGCAGCAAAGCTTGCGCTTTCGACGATTACTGATTCCGGCTCTGGCCCAATTTCATTCAACTGCGAGATAACTTGTTCACCCGCAACTTCAAGTGGTGTCGGGCTGGTTACAACGAGTGGCTTTCCTGACAGGTGAACCTCTTTGACTGCTTCACCAGTTTGCGACAGTGCCCCGTGGCCAACCACCACATTCCGTGGCAACCGAATCCACGTCGACTTCTCGAACATACTGAACAATGGTTGGGTGCGGGTGATAAAGACTGCGTGCCCTGTCTGTCGATTGGAGGGTACTACGGTATTGGCTCGACAAATTCGAACGCCACGGTATCGACAAGTCCACGGTTTGTTAGGCGAAGCTCAGGAATTACTGCCAGCGGGAGCAACGACATCGTCATAAATGGAGATTCAACCGTACAGCCTAGCGCTTCGAACGCCTGCTCTAGCTTCTGTACTCTGTCGCTTACGACATCGATTGGCTTGTCGCTCATTAACCCGGCAACCGGTAACGGGACCTCTGCAAGGACGTCGCCCGCATCGTCGATAGCGACCCAGCCTCCATCAATATCTATGAGTCGCTGCGCCGCAGCAACCATCGCTTCATCCGAGGTTCCAACCACGAGTAGGTTATGGCTATCATGTGCAACAGTTGAAGCGACCGCCCCTGCTTCGAACCCGAATCCGGTTACGAAGCCAAGCCCGACCGATTCATCCCCGCCATGGCGCTCAAATACTGCGATTTTCGAAATCTCATCGGTCAGTTCGACAACGCCATCGCTGACTGGAAGGTCAACCTCCTCCCGTGTCGTCCCAACCTGATTTTCGATAATGCCCATTGCGTTGGCCGTGACTGTGTCACGCTCTTGTGGAGCCGTTATTTCAAACGCATCGGGCCCCGGTGGCTGAAGATGCACGGTGTTGGTCATCTTCTCCGGGTACTGAGACTGGACTGACTCGGTGTGCTGGTCTCTCTTCGGGAGCCCAACAGCCTCTGGCGCTATCCACTCGCCATCACTTGCGACTAGTTCGCCGTTTACCATCACCCGCTCAACTGCAACGGTTGCGAGGTCATCTAAAAAGACGATATCAGCAATTTTCCCCGGCGAAAGAGCGCCAAGGTCGCCGTCGACGTTATAATATTCGGCGGCGTTGAGCGTGACGGCCTGAATTGCAGTTATCGGGTCAAGGCCGTTGGCGATAGCAACTCTGAGAACGCGGTCGAGATGTCCGTTTTCCGTGATGGTATCCGGGTGCGTATCATCGGTTACCAACAGCAGGTGTCGAGTGTCCACGTCGGTTTCGGTGATTGCTTTGATGGTTTCGGGGATATCCTTCCAGGCAGAGCCCTGACGCAACTGTGTCCAGACACCTCGTCGGAGTTTTGCAAGAGCCTCCTCTCGCCGGACCGACTCGTGGCAGGCTGTAATGCCAGATGCGACGAACGCATCAAGCGGTGCACCAAGGTCACGACTTGCGTAATGGCCCGTTGCTGGCACCTCTGCGCGGTAGGTTGCAGCGAGCTTATTATGCACTTCATCATCCCCAGCAATCACGCCAGGATAGTTCATCATTTCCCCAAGTGCAACGACGTCATCCCACTCAAGGGCTTCTTCGATAGCCGCGGCATCAATCTCCGCCCCAGCATCTTCAAATCCGGGGGCTGCAGGGACACACGAAGGAATCGTACAAAAGGTTTTGAGTGGAAGGTCAGCGGCTTCATCCAACAGTGCGCGAATCCCCTCCAGTCCGAGGACATTTCCGATTTCGTGTGGGTCCATAAACGCCGCAGTGGTACCGGTGGGAACGACACCTCGGCAGAAACCGGTCGCAGTGACCATGCTTGATTCGTAGTGAACGTGCGTATCGATGAACCCTGGCGCGAGATACTGCCCGTCGGCATCGATACGTTCCGTCTCCTCTGGAATCTCGATGGATTCCGTTGGCGGCACCACGCGAGCAATCCGTCCAGCAGTCAATACGAGCGTCACGTCCTCCTGTAGTTCGCCTGTGTGGACGTTGACCAGCGTCCCGTTCTCGATAACGGTCTCTGGTGCTTGGTCACCGCGCGCAACAGCCGAAAGTTGTTGTGATGATTCAGCGATAGTCCCGTTCTCGCCTGCCTCGACATACTGCATATGCTAGCTTGGACAGAAGGGGGCAAAGCCATTCGGATACTCAACCATGTGTCATCCGGACGCGAAAACGAACCGATTACGGAATCAGAAAAAGCCTGGCATGAGGATTCCGTTTTCTGCAACCGATTCCAGCAGTCCGCTCGTCGTCACGTAATAGTACATGACGAACAGCCCGGCAAGCAACCATTGAATCGGGTTGACGTCGCTGAACTCGCCGATGGCGGTTTTGATGATTGGGTACGAGATGATACCAGCGGCGATACCATCAGCAATCGAGGCGGTAAGCGGCATGACGAGGATTGTCAGCCCACCGGAGATGAGCCAGACCTTATCGTCCCAGTGAATGTCTGCAACGCCCTGAAGCATGATGACACCGACAATGACAAGCGCGATGTAGGAAGCATACTGTGGAATTGCGGCCATCAACGGAACGAACAGCAACGAGAGAGCGAACAATCCGGCGACGACGAGTGTCGTGAAACCGGTTCGACCACCCTCTTCAAGACCAGCAGATGACTCGATGAAGGTGGTGACAGTCGAGGTACCCAGCATCGAACCAGCGGTGGTTCCAACTGCGTCTGCCATCAGCGGCTTTTCCATCTCAGGAAGGTCCCCATCCTTGTTCAGGAACCCACCAATCTGTGAGACGCCGATAAGCGTGCCAGCAGTGTCGAAGAAATCAACGAAGAAGAACGCGAAGACGACGAACGCGAATACAACGGGGTCCGTTTCCTGCAACCCTTCTATAAAGGCTCCTGCGAGCGGTGTAATATCCCACTGAACACCAACAATCATCTCCCAGATGCCACCGAGGCCGTCTTGCTGCACTGTCGCTGCGATGTTTTCGTCAACAAGCGTTCCACCAGAGTATCCTTCTCGGCCACCAGGGAGCCAATTGCTTGGCCAAAGCGTTGCGACCCACGCCGTGAGCGTTGTCAACAAGATACCAATTACAATTGAGACACGGATCCCTCGCG
>LKNH01000131.1 GCA_001564135.1 Halobacteriaceae archaeon Tc-Br11_E2g27
ATGCACCGGTGACTGCCCGAACACTGCGAAAGAGACTCATAGTAAATCGACGGGACTGCCGGATAAAAGCCCTCCGTCGAACAGAAAGAACTGCCGTTCGTGTCTGGGTATCGGCTACTCGTCGCCGCCCCGACGACGTTTGATAAGTGCAACGAGTGCCAGAACCACAACCAAAACGGCAAGAACACCAACGATAGCGCCTTTCGGGGCTCCTGTATCGTCGGTTATGATGGGTTCTTCTCCGTCAGTCTCCTCTGTATCCGCATCGGTATCGCTCTCTGTGTCTGTATCCGCAGATGTGATTGTTTTTCGGCCCTGGCTGAACGGCAGGTTGACCGTGATACTCTCAAAGTCAAGGTCAAGGACAGTGATATTTGCCATATTGTGTCTTTGACTGGTACTTTCTTATATCTACGGTCTGGTGGCAAATTCTTCTCGGGCTGGCGATGAAAGTGACAATACTAACATTGCTTGAATCAACAGCTATCGTATGGAAACCAATCAGCGCGAGTTTCTTGACAATCTCCTCGATACGGCGAGTCCATCGGGTTTTGAGCATCCAGCCCAGCGCGTCTGGATTGAGTACGTGTCGGCGTTTGCCGATACTGTCGAAACGGATGCGTATGGTAACGCTATTGCGACGGTAGAAGGCGGCGAAACAACGGTAGCAATCACCGGCCACAGCGACGAAATTGGCTTTATTGTCCGAGATATCGACGATACTGGCTTCATCAACCTCGGCCGCATTGGGGGCTCCGACCGCACAGTCTCGCGCGGCCAACATGTTACCATTCACACGGACGACGGGCCGGTCTCAGGCGTCATTGGACAGACAGCAATACATCTGCGGGATGGGGACGACGACGGAGTTGCTGATATTGCAGAACAACACGTCGATATCGGTGTCGAAAGTGGAGAGGAAGCCGCAGAACTCGTCGAGCGCGGTGACCCAATCACGTTCACACAGACAGTCACCGAGCTTGAAAACGGACGCATCGCTGCACGAGGGCTTGACAACCGGATTGGGATCTGGGTAGCTGCAGAGGCACTTCGTCGTGCAGCGGAGCAAAACCCAGACGTAACAGTCTGTGCTGTCAGCACGGTACAGGAAGAGGTTGGCCTGCGTGGTGCACAAATGGTTGGATTCGACCTTGCCCCTGATGTGGCAGTTGCGACGGATGTGACCCATGCAACGGATGGGCCAGATACCCCGGGCTCCGCACAGACCGGCATTGAGTTGGGGAGCGGTCCGACAGTCGCCCGCGGAAGTACCAACCATCCCCGGGTCGTCGAGGCAGTCAGGAGCGTCGCCGACAGCGAAGAGATTCCCATCCAGATTGAAGCGACGGGGAACCGAACGGGGACAGATGCGGATGCGTTCTACACGGCCCGTGGCGGGATTCCATCGCTAAATGTCGGTGTACCAAACCGGTATATGCACACGCCTGTCGAGGTTATCGACCTTGCGGACCTTGATGCAACGGCGTCGTTGCTCGGCGAGTTTGCAGCACGGGCAGCGGAGTTTGAGTACGAAGTGTCGTTGTGAGTGGTTAGCAGGGAGAAGGCCCAGGGATAATTCGTTCCGGTACGTTTAAGCACACGCTGGGACCGGTTACTGGTATGAGCGAAAACGGAAATCGACCACTGGATGTGCTTGAATCATCTGTCGACACGGCGGTTACTGTCGACCTCAAAGACGGAGAGCAGCTATCGGGAACCCTGACAGGCTATGACCAGCATATGAATCTGGTTGTGGAGTCGGACGAAGACATAACGATTATACGCGGCGATAACGTGGTGTCGATACGTCCATGACGAAAGGAACTGCGAGCCAGGGGAAGAAGAACACGACGACACACGTGAAGTGTCGCCGCTGCGGAAACAAATCCTATCACGTTAAGAAAGGAGTTTGCGCCTCGTGTGGCTTCGGAAAGTCCGCGAAACGTCGCGACTATGCCTGGCAGTCGAAAGCTGGCGAATAACATGCAAGAAAAGTGCGGTGTGGTCGGCATTTCACTTGCCGACCGTGACGCCGCTCGACCACTCTATTACTCACTGTACGCGCTCCAGCACCGCGGCCAGGAATCCGCCGGTATCGTTACACATGACGGATTCCAGCAACACGAGCACGTCGAGATGGGGCTGGTCGGCGACGTCTTCGACAACGGCGATTTAGCAACGCTCAACGGGGCAAACGGTATCGGTCACGTCCGCTATCCAACCGCTGGCGGTGTCAACGCCTGCTGTGCCCAACCGTTTTCTGTCTCGTTCAAGAGTGGGTCGCTTGGCCTCGCGCACAACGGCAATCTCGTCAACGCGGACGACGTTCGAGAGAGCCTTGCAAACCAGGGGCATGCATTCACCTCAAATGGGGACACAGAGGTCATCGCCCACGATATCGCCCGAAACCTTCTTGAAGAGGACCTCGTCAGGGCCGTCAAATCCACGATGGCACGGATACACGGCTCCTATTCGCTGACGATTATGCATGACGAGACTGTTTTGGGTGTTCGGGACCCGCAAGGAAACCGGCCGCTGTGTCTCGGGAAGCTAGAGGATGGGTACGTGATTGCCTCGGAATCGGCAGCCATCGATACGCTTGATGGCGAACTCGTTCGTGACGTTCGTCCCGGTGAACTCATCGTCCTCGAATCAGACGGCTCCGGTTACGACTCCTATCAACTGTTCGACGAGCCACAGACGGCACACTGCTTTTTCGAACATGTCTATTTTGCGCGCCCGGATTCTATTATGAGCGATACGCTGGTCTACGACGTTCGTCGGGACCTCGGCAGACAGCTCTGGGAGGAATCAGGCATTGAGACTGATGTTGTCATGCCCGTTCCGGACTCCGGCCGGGCGTTTGCGTCGGGCTATGCCGAAGCAGCAAATGAGGACGGTGCAGAGACCGAATTTGCAGAAGGGCTGATGAAAAACCGGTATGTCGGGCGAACGTTCATTATGCCGACACAGGATGAGCGCGAACGTGCCGTTCGGCTCAAGCTGAATCCAATCAAATCGACGATTGAAGGAAAGACCGTCACGCTGATTGATGATTCTGTCGTCCGTGGAACGACATCCACACAACTCATTCAGTTGCTCCGGGATGCCGGTGCGGAGGAAATACACCTGCGGATTGGCTCCCCGGCAATCGTCGCTCCGTGTTATCTGGGTATTGATATGGCAAGCCGTGACGAACTCATCGCCGCCGATAAAACCGTTGGGGAAATTGAGGATGAAATCGGTGCGGACAGCCTGAGTTACCTCTCTATTGACGGAATCACGAATGCCCTCGATTCCGAACGGACGGACCTCTGCTTTGGCTGTGTGACTGGCGAGTATCCATACGATGTCGAGGGTGAAGCCACGGACCGAGATGTCTCTCGGCCATCGATAGTCGACGATGCGATGAGTGCAGACGACTAGCTGAGTCGCTTCAAGGCGACCACGCTTCAACCCGCGCTCGCGTCGAGGCGAACATCCTTTGGTGCTCTGAGACCAGGTATACGTATGAGTCTCCCAATCGACCCATCACGGATCGACCCCGAAGATATCGGTGAGGAAAAACAGAGCCTGGAAATGGAACACGAAGAAGCAATCGAGCACGTCCGTGCGGTGGCAGAGGAAGCAGGATTCGGTGTCCCCGTCGAGTTTTCGCCATCGGAACTGTTGAACGAGAAGGTTGACGCGGACAGGGACCCATATTACGTGCTCGGTGCGTGTAATCCCGCGATGGCAGACCGCGCGCTTGATGAAACGTTAAAGCAGGGGGCATTGTTCCCATGTAACTTTGTTATCTGGGAGGAAGAGCCCGGCACACAGGTTGTCTATCACCTCTCTATCATGCGGATAGCTCGTCTGATCGGCATTGCACCTGACAACGAAGCGTGGGAATCTATCGTCGCCGACACTGGCGACCTCGTGGACGCATTCTTCGAAGAACTGTAAGCCTCACCGGACTACTGCGTTGTGGCGGTCCGGTCGGAAGGTGACTGCACGGCTGAAAAGCCGCGTTCGAAATCGGCGACTAAATCATCAATCGCTTCGAGACCGACAGAGACGCGTATGAGTCCATCGCCAATGCCAATGTCGGCCCGTCGCTCCGGCCCAAGCGGTTCGTGAGTCATGGTTGCCGCGTGGTTGACAAGCGTTTCGACGCCTCCAAGACTGACCGCGAGGTTTGCAACCCTGAGCGACTCACAGAACGCCTTTGCTTCCGGGATGCCACCCACAAGGTCAAAAGAGAGAACACCGCCGTATCCGTCCATCTGTTCGCGGGCCAAGTCGTGTTGTGGATGGCTCTTGAGTCCGGGATAGCGAACCTGTTCGACGAGGTCATGGTCAGCAAGAAACTCTGCCAGGGCTGTGGCGTTTGCCTCATGCTGGCGCATGCGCATTGGGAGCGTTTTCATCCCTCGTCCCAGCAGGTAGCTATCGAACGGGGAAAGTTGGTTACCAAGCGCAACCTGCTGTGAGAACTGAATCTCCTCTGCAATAGGTGACGAATCCGTTATGAGGGCACCACCGACGCCATCGGAGTGTCCATTGAGGTATTTGGTCGTGCTGTGAGCGACAAGGTCAGCGCCCAATTCGAGCGGTCGCTGAAAGTATGGGCTGGCAAAGGTGTTATCAACGCCAAAGAGTGCATCATGTTGTGCTGCTATCTCGGCAATCGCCTCGATATCACAGAGCTGGATGAGCGGATTTGTGGGCGTTTCCATCCAAACGAGCGCGGTATCGGGACGAACCGCATTGGCAACAGCGTCTGTTTCTCTTGCGTCGACGAACTCTACCTCTATCCCGAGATGGTCATCAAACAATCCTTCGAACATTCGACGTGTGCCGGCATAGAGGTCATCGAAGGCAACAATATGCTCACCGGGCTGGACGAGCGAGAGCAAAGCCGTCGAGATAGCCGCCGTTCCTGAGGAGAAGACGAATCCATACATCCCATCTTCGAGACCAGCAACCTGTTGCTCGACGGCAAACCGCGTCGGATTCGAGAGTCGCTGGTAGATGAATTCACCCTCGCTCGGGTCAATCTCTTCGAGACTCATCTCCGGGTCAATTCCCGGGAGTTCATAGGTAGAAGAGAGATGTATCGGGCTGGCAACGTCACCACGCTGCCAGTCGACCCATTCCGCAACAGCACGCGTGGAGAACTTTTTGTCTGACCACATACGAGTAAGTTCCTTGGCTAATCATTAAGTTATTTCGGCTATGTGATAATTTTCTCCGATAAATGAATTACTGTTGAGCATAGCTCAGGAGCCAGTAGGCAATTACTGGTCAATAACTTGGGTGGCTATGGTAGATTGTTCTTGAGGGCCTGCACCGATGCTACCAATCAGCCAGAGGACAACATAAAGGAAGCCAGCGAGGAGGACGAGGCGCCAGGTGAGACCAATCACCAGTTTTGCAACGACTAGTACCAGTATGAGTACCAGCAGTGAGCCGATAATGAATCCGAACGGTTCAACAAACAGGAGTGAGTGCATGGATTACGCTGATTCGTTTCCAGCAGTCTCGTTATCGGATTCATCATCTGACTCATCAGTGTCATCGCCTGAGGCGATATCCGAGACGACATCTCCAAGATGGTCAACTGAGCCGTTCAAGAACGAGTTGATTGCCTCATGAATCTCGCTTACGTGAGACGGTACGTGTTCAGGGACGCCATCGCTTGGTCCAACTGAGTGGTTATCTGCACTTGCGTTATCATTGGCTGCAGGACCTCGGTCAGCAGCGGACTCAGTTGCGTTTGAGTCGTCGTCAGCATTTTGCGATGGGTGGTCGTCCGTTGCATTGTTTGCATTGTTTGCCGATACGTCTGCGGGCGTGGCGCCACCGACAGCAGCGACGCCGCCGACGAGAACGGTCAGTGCCAATCCAACGGCCAGCAGTTTTTGTGCGTTCATTGCACTCGGCCCTTACAGAGAGAGGTAATTAAGAGGGAGAGTTACCTAAGCGGAATTTGGGTGTTTAAACCACTCTAAAGGGGAATTAAATCGATTTAATCGGGATTGAACCTGTCGATAGAGAACGACCAGATACATGCCAAAAAGCAGTTAAAAACCTGACAAGCGAGACATTCATATATTTTCATGATGGATATTCAACTATGATTGACTCTCGGAACGATCTCGACGAATACGAACAGGAAGGAGATGTCGTCGCTCAGGTTACTGACGGGCAGTTTTACCAGGCACTCGCCTCGGAACAGCGCCGACAGTTGCTTCATTATCTGTTAGAACAGCAGGAAAGCACTATCGACGAACTTGCCACTGTCCTCAGCGGGTGGCAGGCAACGACCACGGATAGCATCCAATCGGACAGCGACCGACAGAAGCTCAAGACCGCACTGACTCACCACCATTTACCAGTCCTCTCCGAGGCTGGGTTAGTCGAGTATCACGCGGACCACGAAACGGTCCGACTGGAATCGCTTGACTCACTCGTCAAAGATATTATTCGAGTGAGCTTCGATGAAGGCCAGCTTGAGAAATTATAGCAACCACCAAATGTTTGAGTCATTGTTTACCAGGAGAGCTGAGCGCACCCATCAGTTTACGGTCTACCGTAGTGGAGAGCAAACCGACCTCGAAGGCTGGCTTACAGACCATGGTGTCGAGGTCGTGGCCAAATCACTGCCTCACGGAGGTCCAGAGCCGTTTATCGAGATAACAACCGATGGTGAGTTCGTTGGCGTGATTGGCATACGGGAGCTGGAATCACTACTTGAGCCACCCGTTGCTCGGCCGATTGATAGCGGTGTCTCAAAACCGTACAGAGTTATTTTTGATGTCCTCGATGATACGCTGTTTCAGAGCCTCAGCAGACGTGAATTACTTGCTGTCAGCCGGGAGATCGAAGAGCGGGCCTACCGCGTTGGCAAGGGAACCCTCCGCGTAAGCTTTCAAGCTCTCTCTACCTTTCAGTCACAGGTCGAGTTGTATCGGGTACTTGCGACGGAATCGGAACTCGATATCCATATCTATGGCTCGCCAGACTGGACCCCACCAGAGATTGCAGGAATAACATACCACGAAGATACAACGCACAGCATCACGCAGTACTGGAGTCTTGCATACGATGGCGGCCTTGACCAGCGACAGATGTGTGCGCTGGTCGCCAAAGAGGATTCGGACCGCTATCAGGGCTGGTGGACGAACGACCCAGAGATAGTCTTTGAAGTGTTGCAGACGCTTGAGAATCTGTCAGGTTGACTGAATCGTAACGAACACGGGCCGGCAGAAGTCCCTCGCAATTTTGCGAGC
>LKNH01000132.1 GCA_001564135.1 Halobacteriaceae archaeon Tc-Br11_E2g27
CAAGCATCGACGAAGTCCAGGTCTGGTACAACGATTACGTCGCAAACGATTACTGGGTCATCCTTGCCCCAGGCAACTGGGAGTTCGAACTGGTTGAGTTGAAAGCGCCCGGCAGCATCTGGAATCCCGACCCCGAGGGGAGCTACTACATGGCCGCCGACAACGAAGGCTACGAGGGCCGAACCGAGTACGTTGATGAAACCTCCGGCGCATATTATGCAACACGACTTGCGGTGCTCGAATATCTGGAATCAATCGACCGGCAGGCGACCTGTCTGGTCGTCCGGCACGCGACCGATGCCTACTGGGCCCCTGTGGGCGTCTGGCAGATTCGTGAAGGCGTTCGCCACGCCTTCGAGGAGGGTGAGCCAGCCGTGGCCGAAACGTTCCACAGCGCGGTCAGGGAGCTTGTCCCGCAGTTGCCCGTATCGCTGGGAACGTTGCGGCGAAAGTCCGAACTCGTCTCGGGGATTCAGGCACAGCTCACCGATTTTTGAGAGTACTCTTACCGAACTCAGTATGGTAAATTGCAGTGTGTATATACGTGCTCAAGGACCAGTGCGGAATGGAACCTGTCTCGGTTCGCTGCCCTTAGACAATATATTTTAGCCAAAGAAAGAAATATGTGTGTTTAATTCATCGTTACAAGTATGACAGATGACACTCATTCCAACGGTCCGCCGCCGTTCGATAGACCGTTCGAAGACGAAGACACGAAACAACGCGTGTATGGCGCGATACTGCACGCACGGGACCCGATGACCGCCGCAGAGATTGCCGAGCGGGCTGACTGCTCGGAGGAGTCGGCGCGGGCACACCTATCCTTTTACACCAATCTCGGTATCGTCGTCAAGCATGAAGGCCGTCCAGCCAGGTACGAACGCAACGACGACTACTTCGAGTGGCGACGGGTGAACGAATTGGCGCGGAATAACACAGTTGAGGAGTTGCAGGCCCGTGTGTTGGAGTTGACTGAGCGAATGGAGTCGTACCGTGATGACTATGGCGTAGACTCGCCTGCCGATGTCAACGTCCTGGCGTTTGACACAGAGCGGGTTGACGAGGTGTACACGGAGCTCGGTGATTGGGCGACGACCATCGAGGAGTGCCATCTGCACGAGCGCGCTCGGAGGAAAGCTGCTGGCCAGACTGCGCCATCACATACCTGAGGATGGTGCCAGTGAACGACGGTGCGAGCCCCGCACCGATAGACCGAGCGGTGTTGGAGCGGATGCGTTCTCGATTCCGCGGCCAACGTATGTTCGCGTCGGTGGAACTCGTCGATGAAGGAAAACTGTATCTCCGCGTCGAGATCTCGGAGGACTACTACCCCAATGAAGCGTCTGCTCACTTCGAGATTCGCTGGTACCGCAACGATGACTTCAATTTCCACTATCAAGAAGACCGTCGGGAGGGTTCATGGCAGTGTCGGTGGGATCGGCATCCGAACAAACACAATACCAGAGACCACTTTCATCCGCTGCCGGATGCCAGCCGTACCGATGCGGAGGATGCGCAGTTTCCGGGTGACCATCGTGACCTATGTCGCCTTGCCCTCGCTCGCGTCGAGGAACGCATTGAAACGTTATGGGAGGGGGCTTGACAACATCTTGGGAGAGTGAAGCACCAAAATCGAACCTGCTTTGATGGATTGCAGCGGGTATATCATCTATCTATTTTATACGAATTTCCTACCAATGGTGCGACTCCGAAGTTGCTTCACCAGATTAAAAAAACCGAAGAGAACTCGGCCATCACACGTCCGCGAGAAAGTTCCGAATCAAATCGTGACCAACAGCCGTCAGAACAGACTCTGGGTGGAACTGAACACACTCGATTGGATATTCTCGATGACGAACGCCCATCACCAGCTCCTCGCCGTCGACGGTCGTCGTTGCGGTCACCTCAAAACAGTCCGGCACATCCGTCGCAATTAATGAGTGATACCGGCCACCCTGAAATCCCTGTTCAAGGTCCCGATAAACGCCCTCGCTATCGTGGAAGATGGGAAACGCCTTGCCGTGGATTGGCGCCGGTGCACGCCCAATATCGCCGCCGTAAGCATAGACAGCGGCCTCAAGGCCGAGACAGACCCCAAGCGTTGGAATTTCGCGACTGAGTTCCTGAAGCACAGGAATCGTCACGCCGACATCCCGCTCGTTTTCTGGATGTCCCGGCCCCGGCGAGATGATGATGGCATCCGGTTCGTGGGCACGGATTTCATCGAGCGTGGCCGTATTTTTGAGAACGGTCGTTTCGGCGTGCTCGCTGACGTACTCGACGAGGTTGTAGGTGAACGAATCGAAGTTGTCGATAAAGAGGACGTTTGGCTGCTCGTCCTCGACTGTCGTCTTCTCGGTAGATTCAGTCGTTGCTGTCATTGTGGCACCTCCTCAGTCTGTGTGTCGGGATTGTCCCGGATGCGGTCGAGTGCGGCGAGAACGCCGTCCATTTTCTTTTCTGTCTCCTCGTACTCCGCGGTTGGGTCGCTATCCGCGACGATACCCGCACCGGCCTGCACGGTGATTCGCTGGTCCCCTGGACCATCCGTTAGTTCCTCAACTGTTGCCGACCGGATGACGATAGCAAAGTCAGTGTCGCCCTGCCATGAAATATAGCCGACGCCACCGCCATAGGGGCCCCGAGAGTGGGGTTCGAGTTCGTCGATAATCTCCATCGCCCGGATTTTCGGTGCACCCGAAAGCGTCCCCGCCGGGAACGATGCCCGCACCGCATCAAAGGCGTCGCTGTCCTCGGCGAGCGTGCCGGTCACCGTCGATTCGATATGCTGGACGTGGGAGTATTTCAGGACGTTCATGAACTCCTCGACACGGACGCTTCCCGGCTCTGCAACCCGGCGAACGTCATTTCGGGCGAGGTCAACCAGCATCGTATGCTCCGCACGCTCTTTCCCATCGGCCAGCATCTCACCGGCAAGGCGGCGGTCCTCGACCGGGCTATTGCCTCGCGGGCAGGTCCCCGCGATGGGGTTCGAAACGATTCGGCCGTCGCTGACGGAGATGAGTGTCTCCGGGCTTGCTCCGACGATAGTTCGGTCGTCGTGAGCGACGATATACATATATGGTGACGGATTGACCGCTCTGAGCGCTTCGTAGAAACCGAGCACGTCAACGTCACCGTATAGCTCGCGAGTTCGTGAAATGACGCCCTGATAGATATCGCCGCTGTAGACGTACTCCTTCGCTCGCTCGACCGCATCCTCGTAGACAGCCTGTGGGCCAGCCTCTTCACTGACCTGTGTGAACCCGCTAGTCTCGACCCCTCCTGCAGCGCTGAGTTGGCTCTCAACCTCTTCGGCTTCGGCAACGAGTTCGTCATAGAGCGCACCGGCATCATCTTCCGGCCGGACGACCGGCGTACAGACGAGCGACAGGTCGTTATCGGCATGGTCGAACGCCAGCGTCTTCGTATTCAGGACAAACTCTGCGTCCGGATACCGACTTTCCGGGCGTTCGAGGCCGACCTCCTCTAACCAGAGGTCATAGACAGCATCGTAGGCAAGAAACCCCACAAGCCCACCATCGAGTCGCTGGCGTGCGCCATCCGAAAACCCTCGGAGAGTAACGTCAGGTAGTGCGGCCCGCAGCGAATCGACGGTATCGCCGCCGTTGGGCTCAATAAGCCCATCATACCGGTCATCCAACACGGAGACGGACGTCTCGTCAGGTTCGACCGTGAGAACTGCTTTCGGGTCGTATCCGACGAACGAAAACCGTGCGTGACGGTCCTCGTGGGTCGGCGCAAACGCGCCGTTCGGGTCGCTTGAGGCGACTTTCTCCGCGCTTTCAAGCAGAAACGAATAGGCTGACTGTGTGTCCGCTGTGCCCGTTCGACCCGAGAGTGTCGCGTAGGCTTCGAGCGGTTCGACCTCCACATCGAGTGTCGTTTCCGTTCTGATAACCACAGGTCGTTCGTCACCCGTGGGCGCCAACTCGATGAATCGGTCACGGTCAGTATCGAAGCGAGTCATCGGTGGACCTCCTGTGCGGTCGTGACGAACGAGCGGACCGCATCGTGGTCTTTGGACCCACCATCGCTTTCGACACCGCTTGCTGTATCGACAGCAAACGGTTCGACCTCGGTTATCGCAGCCGAGACATTCTCCGGAGTGAGTCCTCCCGCAAGCATCACAGGCGTGTCAAGGCGGTCGACCAGTGCCGCCGTTACCTCCCAGTCGTGAGTCTCCCCAGTCCCCCCTGCACCGCTGGCAGTTGCAGAGTCAACAAGAACCAAATCGGCGACATCGGCATACGCCTCGATATCCTCCTGGTCATGTTCGACAGCGACGATAACCTGTGCAGCGAGCGTATTACTGAGTTCCGCGATATTCTCGGGTGCTAATCCGCCGTGAATCTGAACGGCATCAGCTTTGACGCGTTCCTGGAGCGTGACTGCAGCGTTCACGCTGGCCGGCATCGTCACGAGTACACCGGTGACAAGTGGTGGAAGGTCACGGAGCAGTCGAGCGGCCTTGGATGCCTTGATATCGCGTGGCGTGTCGACGGGGACTGAGGAAATGACCCCGATTGCATCCGCCCCAGCGGCAATGGCAACATCCCGGTCTTCCTCCCCAGTAAGGCCGCAGATTTTGACGCGTGTTCGGCCGCGAGTAGCATTCGTCTCGCTCATGTACTCACGCTCCGCAACTCATCGAGTTTGGCTTCGGCCTCACCCGAATCGATGCCATGTCGTGCCCGCTCGACACCCTCTGCAATCGAATCTGCCTCACCGCCGACGTAAATTGCTGCGCCAGCGTTAGCGAGAATGACGTCGCGTTTTGCCCCCGTTATTTCACCCGTGATGATACCGCGCATATCAGCGGCATTTTCTGCCGGAGAACCGCCGGCAATTTCCTCGACTGGATAGCGCTTCAACCCGAGGTTGCCAGGAGAGAGCGTATACTCCTCGATATCGCTCCCGTTGACTTCAGCCACAACAGTCTGATCGTGAATTGCAATCTCGTCGAGGCCTGAGCCGTGAACGACGAGTGCGCGGTCGACATCAAGTCGCGCGAGCGCCCGAGCGATGACGGGAACGAGGTCGGGGTCATAGACGCCAACAACCTGTGCGTCCGCACCCGCAGGGTTCGTCAGAGGGCCGAGAACATTGAAAATGGTCCGCATTTCGAGTTCCTTGCGGGGACCGATAACCGCCTTCATCGCCGGGTGGAAGACAGGTGCGAGCATGAAGCCGATACCGTGTGTCTCAATTGCCTCCTCGACCGCTGGTGGCTCAGCATCGACGGTCACGCCCACCTCTTCAAGCACGTCGGCACTTCCCGACGAGGAGGAGACCGAGTAGTTGCCGTGTTTGGCAATCGGGACGCCGACGCCCGCAGCAACGATGGCGCTCGTCGTCGAAATATTGATGCTGTCATATTCGTCGCCACCAGTCCCGCACGTGTCGACGAGGTTGTCGCGGTCCGGGTTGATGGTCCGGGCAACGCTTCGCATCCCCTCCGCAAAACCGGCAATTTCGGTTTCCGTCTCGCCTTTTGCCCGGAGTGCAGCCAACAAGGCCCCAATCTGTGCCTCCGTTGCGTCCTCGAAAAGGAGTTGTGAGGCTTCGCGCGATTCATCCTGTGTCAGGTCCTCGCCGTCCGTCACTCGCTCGATATACGTCTGCAGTGTTCCCATTCAATATCACCAATGAACTTTTTCGGTATACAATGAACAAATTCGTACACTCACTTAACGCTGTCGGGCGACACTCGCAGTACTGGAAAAAGAGGGTATCGTCAGTTCCCGAGGTCTGCGTCAACCCGCAGTTCGGTATCCGTAACCGTTGCCACGCTCTTTGCCGGAACGCGGATATCGTCTTCCCCTGAGCCACCATATCCGAGTCCCTGAATGATTGCGTTGGCAAGCCCAGGCTCCGGGTCGACGTATGCCACCTGTTCGTCAGGGTCGACTTCGGTAACGACGCCGAACTCGCTTCCGGTGATATCCATCAGTACCTTCCCTTCGTCTGCTGTTGAAAGAACGGTCATCAGGTAGCACTTGTTTGTCCAGCGATAAATATCCCCGCCGTCAGTTTCGTTGTACTCGACGGTGGTTCTCGCTGCCGAAACCAACAGCTATTGCGGATGTCTCCGTAGGCTGTGAATATGATTACGCTGAGTTCGGATTTCGGCTCACCGTATCCGGCGGCGATGAAAGGCGTCATCTGCCAGCGAACCGATGCCCGACTCGTCGACATCTCTCATGAGTTTCCCCGGCAGGATGTGCGAGCAACCGCATTCTGGCTGACTCAAGTGCTGCCATACATGCCGCCTGCCACCCACCTCGTCGTGGTTGACCCCGGCGTCGGCACCGACCGTGACGTCCTCGTCGCACGCGCAGGCGAACACGCACTGGTTGGCCCGGATAACGGCGTGTTGCGGCCCGCAGCACGGTCACTGGCTCCTGAACGTGAGATTGAGTGGTTCCGCCTTGCCGTTCCGGAAGACGGGCAACCGACGGACCCGGGAACTGACTGGCCGCCCGTTCCTGCGAGTTCGACCTTTCACGGGCGGGACGTCTTTGCGCCGGTCGCTGCCCGCGTCCACGAACTTGGCGTGGATGCAATCGCAGACGAACCGACGTTCGAACCGGTCGACTCGGACCAATCACTGCTCGAGTTGGAGTTCCCGGAGCCGACTCTCGAATCGACGAGTGCAACCGGCGAGGTGCTCGTCGCAGACGAGTTCGGCAACGCCATCACGAATATTCCCGGCAGCGTCATTGCGCCGCTGTTGGGAAATGCCATCGTGGTGAATGGCGAGTCATTCCCCGTCAGAGAGATGTATGCTGCCGTCGACTCCGGCGAACCGCTCGTGACCGTCGGTAGCCACGAACAGGTGGAACTGGCAGTCAATCAGGGCCGCGGGACGGAGACATTCGACCTCGCTGTCGGCGATACTGTGTCGCTGTCGTGGTGAGGTTCCCCGTCCGTTCACGCCGTTGCAACCCACTTCTCGGAGTAGCGCTCACCGCACTCACAGGCAGCGTAGGCGTGAATAACCGGCCCCTCCGCATAGAGGCCGCCGACCTCCTCGTTTTGTTCCTCCGCAAAGGCAAAAATAAGCTCTGGTGACGCGCCACATTCCGGACAGGTACCGCTGGTACACTCATCGCCAATCTCACCATCAGTCCCCATCGCTTCCTGTGCAAAGCCCATCGGGTCGATGCCGGTGGCTTGCTGAAAGACGGTTCTGGCTTTCTCTCCCGGAAGTACGA
>LKNH01000133.1 GCA_001564135.1 Halobacteriaceae archaeon Tc-Br11_E2g27
ACCACGCCCGCAGTTTCGACCATCCCGACCAGCTCGAAATTGTCGAGATTGGCGACCGGATTGAGCTTTGATATTCTCGCCGTTTTTGAAAGTAGCTGCTTGCTACGTCTTCTCATCTTGATTAAACGGGAGTCAGCTTTAAGAGGTTGCCAGAAGGCACAGTATACACAATGAGCGAACAGGCATTCGAGGAGGTAATCATCTCTTCCGAGGGAGTGACCGTGACAAAACGGTTCGAGGAGGATGAGTTTCCGGTTCCAGCAATCGCGTTCGAGTTTGAATCCGAACGCGACGAGGAGGTAACTGTTCGGCTTACAGATACTGTCCCAGAGCCGATATCAGTGGAAGATCTTGGGTTTCATCCGGAGTACGGGAGCGAATACTGGACGATGGACGAAGAGCAAATCACGTTCGAGCGGCCGCTTTCACCGGATTCGGAGTACACAACCGTCTACGGTATCCGTGCAACGGGAAGCGACGATATCGAGCAGTTTCTGACCGAGCCCGAACTTGAGAAGGTCGACCCACCGCTACCGGAGGCGAAAAAAGCCGACGGTAGTGATGACGATATCGTCAAAGAGGCGCTCGCAGAGGAAAACGAACTCTCGCTTGATGAGGGAGATATCCCGGACGGCATCAGCGAAGAGGACCTTCCAGCGGATGCGGACGAATCGGATATCGCCACGCTGGAGCTGAACGAACCGGAACTCGCTGAGGAGGACGATACGACGGCCCCCGAAGACGAGAGCGCTCCAGTAACAGAGGGTGACAGCCTTGTGAGCGCACTCGCAGCGGAAATTCAGCAGGGCGGTGTCAGCGACGAGGAACTCACAACGCTCCGGGAGGCGCTGGGTATTACCGAAGATGCCGGAAGCACCGCTGCCCGTCTTGACCAGCTACAGCGCGATATGGGCGATTTGCGTGCCTATACGGCAGCGCTAGAGGAGTTCCTTGACGAGAACGGAACCGGCGAAGAGCTGATTGAAGGCTTCGAGGAACAGGTTGAGGGTATGACAGAACGTGTCTCGACGCTGGAATCGGAGCTCAACGCGGTCTCGGAGACAGTCGAGGAAGTGAAAACGGTCGAAAGCGACGTCGAGACCGTCGCCGCCGATGTCAACCGCGTCGAAACCGAACTGAGCGCAGTAAGCGACGAGGTACAAACAGTCGACGAAGAGCTCTCAGCGGTCAGCGGCGATATCGAATCGGTCGAAGAGACCCTTTCAGAGCTTGAAAAGCAGGTCGAAACGCTGGCGTCACAGGTCACCGACGAGGATATCGAAGAACGCATCGATGACATGTCACAGGCAGTTTCCGACCTGCAAGACTGGCAAGAACAGATTAAAGCCACGTTCGGCGGCTAAAGTCGAATACAGCACTTCGTCAAGCCATCTCTGACTACTGGACTGACCGAATCCGATCAATTCCATCAATCTCCTCGATAACCTCCACAACGGAGTCGGGAACATACTGTTCCCACTCCGAATTATCGACCATCGCTCGGCGAATTTTGCTCCCTTTCAGATTGCCCCGGTCGAACATCTCCGTCTGGCGAACCTCGACGCCAGCCTCGTTGAACAGGCGGACGACAAGCGGATTGTTGGAATAGGCCACATCGAACCACGGAGACATACTCTGGACGTGACTGACCCAGACTGCATTCCGGTCGAGGTCTTCGATGGGGACGGCATAGTGGGTGGTTTCAAATGACTCTAACGTCTTTCGTATCATCATCATCCGCTCACCGGCGGTAAACGGATTTCTGGGCGAGTGTGAGGCGTCCGCGCTCCCAATCCCCAGAATGAGTTCGTCTACGTCATCGATAATTTCTCGGACAACCCGCTCGTGGCCGCCATGAAACGGCTGAAAGCGACCGATAAGAATCCCTCTCGTAGGCATATCTCCACAATGATACCGGACAGGATATAAGTACCCGGACTTGGAGAAACAATACCTGAGATGATGGTGAAATCCACCAGACAGCACCGGAATAACACCTCGAATCATCCACAGCAGGTAGGAGAAAGTATATCAGTCGACAGTCCTTGAAATACGGCTAGAGAAACGTTTGTATGAGCAAGGATAACGACACTCCGGATACCGACCGGGAACCCGACGGCGAGGAACCGACGGACACTTCGGAACCACCTCACAACGGTGATAGTTCCGAAGAGCCCGTCGAGCCACTCGACCGCGAGAATCCGGCGGAACGTGCTCGTCACAATGGCGCTGGTGATGGCCCCGCACAGGGAATCCAGACACCTGACGAGCAACCGGAAGAGACCGAAAACGAGCAAAGCGCCATCGATGAAGCGCTCGGAAGCGATGTCGACGAGGATATGGATATCGACGAAGAGATCGCCGAGGACGACCCGCTCGGTGGGCTCCAAGTCGAATCTTCCGAGGATATCAAAGTACCCGACCGACTTGTCGACCAGGTCATCGGTCAGGACCACGCCCGCGATATCGTCCTGAAGGCGGCGAAACAGCGCCGTCACGTGATGATGATCGGTTCACCGGGGACCGGAAAGTCGATGCTCTCGAAGGCAATGACAGAGCTGCTCCCAAAAGAAGAGCTACAGGACGTGCTGGTCTATCACAACCCTGAGGATGGGAATCAGCCGAAAGTCCGAACGGTCCCCTCTGGCAAGGGAGACCAGATTGTCGAAGCGCACAAAGAGGAAGCGAGAAAGCGCAACCAGATGCGGACGTTCATTATGTGGATTCTTATCATCCTCATTCTGGGCTATGCGCTGATTATCGTCCAGCAGATTTTGCTTGGCATTCTCGCAGCGGGTATCATCTATCTCGCTTTCCGGTACATGTCCCGCGGCAGCGACGCGATGGTGCCGAATATGATTGTGAACACCGCCGACCAGCAGACCGCGCCGTTCGAGGACGCAACCGGTGCGCACGCTGGGGCACTGCTCGGCGACGTTCGCCACGACCCGTTCCAGTCCGGTGGGATGGAGACGCCAAGCCACGACCGTGTTGAACCCGGTGGGATTCACAAAGCGAACAAAGGTGTGCTGTATGTCGACGAAATCAATACGCTCGACATCCGCACCCAGCAGAAGCTGATGACCGCGATTCAGGAAGGCGAGTTCTCCATCACCGGCCAGAGCGAACGCTCCTCCGGTGCGATGGTCCAGACCGAACCCGTCCCCTGTGATTTCGTGATGGTCGCCGCAGGGAACATGGATGCGATGCAGAACATGCACCCGGCGCTTCGCTCCCGTATCAAGGGATACGGATACGAAGTGTACATGGACGATACCATCGACGACACGCCGGAGATGCGCCGGAAATACGCGCGTTTCGTCGCTCAGGAGGTCGAAAAAGACGGTCGCCTGCCGCATTTCACCCGCGACGCTATCGCGGAGGTCATTCTGGAGGCACAGCGCCGTGCCGGCCGGAAAGACCACCTCACGCTCGAACTGCGTAACCTCGGTGGACTCGTCCGCGTGGCCGGCGACATTGCCCGCGCACAGAACAAAGAATACACTGAACGTGGGGATGTGCTTGAGGCCAAACAGCGCTCGAAATCCATCGAGCAACAACTCGCCGATGAGTACATCGAGCGGCGCAAGGCCTACGATATGACCGTCTCCGAAGGCGGCGTCGTCGGTCGCGTGAACGGACTCGCCGTGATGGGCGAAGACTCGGGTATCATGCTGCCAGTGATGGCAGAGGTAACGCCGGCCCACGGTCCGGGACAGGTGATTGCCACCGGAAAGCTCAAAGAGATGGCCAGAGAGGCCGTCGAGAACGTCAGCGCCATCATCAAGAAGTTCTCCGAAGAGGAGATAGAACGAGAGGTACCGGGCTGGAACGAGGAGCGATACGCTGACCACTCCTATCCAACCCAGTCGCTCGCCGGGAAAGACGTCCACATCCAGTTCGTCCAGACCGGACAGCAGGGTGTTGACGGGGACTCGGCATCGATTACCGTCGCAACAGCGGTCATCTCCGCGCTCGAAGATATCCCGATTCAGCAGAACGTCGCCATGACGGGGTCGCTTTCGGTGCGGGGTGACGTGTTGCCCGTTGGCGGTGTCACCTACAAAATCGAGGCTGCCGCAAAGGCAGGTATCGATACCGTCATCATTCCGAAAGCGAACGAGCAGGACGTGATGATTGAAGATGAGTACAAGGAGATGGTTGACATCATTCCCGTGACCCACATCTCCGAAGTGCTCGAAATCGCACTCGCTGCCGAACCCGAGAAGGATTCGCTGGTTGACCGCCTCAAATCCATCACCGGCAGTGCACTGGAAGCCGAGGTCACCCCAAGCAGTGGGAAACCAAGCCCACAGTAACCCGTGACCCAGTGGGGTTCGTTTCTGGTTGTCACGCTCATTATTCTCGTTGTCGTACTCGTACTGGCAAGACAGTCCCAAGCACTTATCGAGGAGTACGAAACGGATGACCAGTCAGAAGAGGGCCAATCAGTGGATGGCCACTCAACTGACGACCAGTCAGGAGTGAGATTACAACTAGAACGACCACAAACGAACGGCTCGACCCCCGATACCCCGTCGGTTGAGCCAACGACGGATACAGAGTTAGGTGAAACGCACATAGCCGATGACGAGTTCATCCCACCAGCAAAGCGCCAACCAGAGCCTGAACAGGAACTCGTTCTCACCCCGTTAATGATGCAGGCGAACGTCGCGGTAACCCAGGGAATCGTCGCCGTACTTGTCATTGCGGCGGCATGGTATTTTGAGATACCCGCAGCGGCATTCGGCATCGTTACCGAACCGCTGAGTACTGGCTGGCCAGCAATTGTCGGCGGCCTCGCGTTCGGCCTCGTTCTCTGGGTAGGGAACGAAGGCGCAACGCGGGTGGCTGATGTCATCGGTGCGTCCTACGACGAACGCGTTCGGGAGTTGCTTGCACCCGAAAGCAAGAGTGGTTGGCTCTTGCTGTTTGGCGTCGTGTTACCGCTGATTGCCATCTCCGAGGAACTGCTCTTTCGTGCAGCCCTGATTGGCGTCCCAGCGGCGGGGTTTGACATCTCCCCGTGGCTGCTTGCCGTTGGTTCCTCAGCCGCCTTTGCGCTTGGCCACGGCGCACAGGGCCCCGTCGGAATCGTCGTAACTGGCCTCCTTGGGTTCGTACTCGCTGCAGGCTACATCGTGACAGGAAGCCTGTTGCTGGTCGTCATTGCCCACTACGTAATCAATGCGTTGGAGTTTTTCACCCACGAGTATCGCTGATATCACTCTTCGCTACGACGATTGGTCATCGTTCAGCGTCAACCACAGTGCACAGAGGAAGGCACAGGCAACAGCAATCGCCGTAATCGCGAACGCGACGCGATAGCCTGTTTCGGTGTAGGCCGTCGTCCCGGCAACGACTTCGCCGGTCCGGTAGCTATCGAGTGCAATACCCATCGCCGTCGGCAACACCGTCGCGCCCAGAAAGCCAGCGCCGTTGACCGTCGCCGTCGCGACCCCGCTTGCCGCGGGTGGATACCGCTCTTTGATGATGGCAAGAATGAGGACGGTAAAGCCAACACAGAACCCAATGATGAAATAGACGAACCCGACGGCATACAGCGGTGGCGTCCCGAATATCGGAATCACAGAGAGCGCAAGCGTAAACAGGGCAAGTCCAACTACCAGCGGGGCCTTTCGCCGTTCGAGGCGGTCGGAAATCCAGCCGACCATCGGCGCACCGATAAGCATCCCGATAGCACCCAATAGTGTGTAGTATGACGCAGACGTGACCGGCAGTTCGTAGACGACGACGAGATAGGGGACGCCCCACAGTCCAATAATGGTCAGAATGGTTCCCATCGAGGCAAAGAACATGAGCGATAGCAACCACTGAATCCGGTCTCGAAGCAACGATTTGAGGTGTCTCCCAGTCTCCGCAAGGGAAACGGAGGGTTGCCGTGGCACGTTGTCTATCGGCTCGAAGCCAGCAGATGCAGGCGAGCGACGGACGACAATGAAAACGAACGCAGCGGCAGCCAGGCCAAACAGTGCAAGCCCCTGGATACTTGCCTGCCAGCCGACGGCATCGACGGCGAGTGCAAGCGGTGTCGTTGCGACAATCGCGCCCAGACCGGCGACACCTGTTGTTAGGCCAGTCATCGTCGCGAACTCGTTCGCTCGATACCAGCTTGCGGCAAAGCGGAGGATAGAGATGAAGATGACGCCGCTTCCAAGACCGAGCAAGGCACGAGAGAGAAACGCAGTGAGGTAGCCCCCACTGAGGGTGAATGCAAGCGCGGAGAGGCTGAGCAAGACGGCACCGAAGGCCCCAACATACCGCGGCCCCCATCGGTCGGCCATCGCACCGGTCGGAATCTGGATGATGGCATAGACAGCAAAAAACGAGGCATGGAGCGTGCCAAGTTGTGCGGCCGTAATCGCAAAATCAACTGTCAACTGCTCGGAGAGGACCGCTGTCGAGAGACGGTGGACGTTGACAAGTAAAAAGACAAGCGCCAGCGCTCCCCACCCAAGCCAGCGGTATCTGGTCGGCGATTCGAATACTTTCATGCATACTGCCTCACTCCGAAGCATCTAATAGCT
The DNA here is from genome assembly GCA_001564135.1 of Halobacteriaceae archaeon Tc-Br11_E2g27. Lineage (GTDB taxonomy): Archaea > Halobacteriota > Halobacteria > Halobacteriales > Haloarculaceae > Halovenus. Next base: position 6,549 of record LKNH01000133.1, read on the forward strand.
GACTTCTCCGCTCAAAAGCTGTCGGAGAATGTGAACGATTTCCGTGCCGGGAATATATTTCAAACGGCTCCCGGCCCCTTACGGTGTCTGGCCTGCAGTCCCGATTCAGCAATGTTCACACCGTACTGCGTCGTTCGTGTGAGACTGTCGACGACCAGACTGAGCAGGTAGCCATCGGATAGATCCCGGGCGTAGAGCTGTTCATCAAGCGCTGCCAGCTCGTCAGTGAGCTGTTCAGCCTCGGTGACCACAGCGCTGAATGTTGCATCGTCCGGGGATTCGAACAAGGCAGCAAGCGCATCCTGGACAATTCCCTGTGTGCGTTCCCTGAGGGTTGTCAGTTCAGTTGAAAGTTCCTCCGGTGGAGGGCCGTCGAGACGGCCAGCAATGCTGGCGATTTTTTCGGCGTGGTCTGCAACCCGTTCGAGCTGTCTGGCAGCCATATAGTACTCGAATGGTAACAACTGCCCATCACCCATCGTCACGGCCGGGTTAACAAGCGATTGCTGAAACCCGCGGGAGATGAGCGCAAACAGGCGGTCGACATCATCATCCTGCTGAGCAACGTGTGCTCCAGTGGTTCCATCCGCACTTGTCACGGCCGCAATCGCCTCGTGATGCATTTCGAGTGTGGTGCGTTCGATTTGTGCGAGCGTCTGTTCGGGCGAAAGGTCACCAAC
>LKNH01000134.1 GCA_001564135.1 Halobacteriaceae archaeon Tc-Br11_E2g27
AATTTCGTCGAAAAGCTCCGCGTGGTCGAAACCGTCACGTGTAAAAACCACCGCAAACCAGCCATCCCCGCTCCAGTCTACCCCAATATACTGCTCGGCCATATCGATACTGTGAGACGGACCCTAAAAACTCCGCCGACTGTTGGACGACAGTTCGCCTACAAAACGGCCTACCAAAACGATGTTATCAAGTAGCCATAGAAAACATATCTTTGCTAATGCCTGATCGCTTTCTTGAGGAGGATGCCCAGTCGACGAACTGGCGACTCCGGATTTCGCTTGCGCTTGCGACTGTCTTCGTCATTGTTCTCTCTTATGCACTTATTTATCGGTGGGCGATGGCAGCCTTTGCCAACGAACAGATTTCATTGATTCACTCTATCCGCGTCGTTGTCGAAATCCTTACCACAGCAGGCTTTGGCGGTGATACGGCTGCATGGGAGCACGACGTTATTGGTTTGATGGTTCTTTTGATGAATATCTCCGGTGTCCTGTTCGTCTTTTTAGCTATCCCGCTCTTTGCAGTCCCAATGTTTCGGCAGGCACTCGATACGAGCCCGCCGACGACTACAGACCTCACTGACCACGTGATTATTTGCGGTCACTCAGCAATGGACGATGTGCTACGAGACGAACTTGAATCGGCTGGGAGGCCGTACCTCTTCGTAGATTCTGACCCGGAGGAGGTAACGAGATTGATTGAAACCGGCGAAGATGCAATTTATGGGAACGCAGAACGCGTCCAGACCTTACAAAATGCGAATGCAGAGCAAGCAACAGCCCTAGTTGCCGACCTTGACGATGAGACGAATCCGACGGTCATACTGTCTGCTGCTCGTGTTAATCCGGATATGAAAATCGTGAGCGTAACCGACACCCACGAAGCAGTCCCGCATCATCGGTATGCTGGAGCCGACGAAGTCGTTATCTCGAAAGAGAGCCTCGGCGAAAGCCTGGCAATGCGTGCGATGAAAACTGTCTCTGAACGGTTCCAGGATGCAATCAATGCTGAGAATGGTGACCGGTTCCAGGAGTATTTGGTCGTGGAGGGGAGCCAACTCGTTGGCAAGGAAATACGGGAGGTTGACCTGTTTCCAGAACAGGGGATTACGGTTATCGGCGGCTGGTTTGGTGCGAAATTCCTTGTTTCTCCACCGCCACAGACCGTTATTCAGGAGAACTCGATTCTCCTTGTTTCCGGGGCTCATGAAGCACTTGAGGGGGTTGGCGCTCGTCAACTACCATCACATCATGGGCATCCTTCTCGCGTCGTCGTTGCGGGATACGGGGATGTTGGACGTGCTGCTGCTCAAACGCTAGAGGAAGAGGATATAGCGACTACTATCGTTGACTCGACGAATATGCTGGATGTCGATGTCGTCGGTGATATCACCACCAGGCAGACACTTATTGATGCAAACTTGGACGATGCCAGAAGTATTATTCTGGCCGTCGACAACGACGCGACGGCAATCTATAGCTCAATTATCATCAAACAGGTTGAGCCTGATATCGAAGTGATTGCCCGTGCAAATGATGAGGAAAACGTCTGGAAACTCTATAACGCGGGAGCGGATTATGTCCTCTCGCTCCCATCAGTGACCGGGGAAATTCTCGCTGCAACGCTTATTGACAAGCAGACGATACTCACTCCGCATGACGAATTTGAGTTTACCTGCACGGAAGCGCCGGCTGTTGTCGGACAAACTCTCGTTGAGGCTGACCTCCGAAATAAGACCGGCTGCACCGTCGTCGGCGTAGAGCGTAATAACAAATTACTGACAAACCTTGAACCCTCCTTCACCATCGAATCTGATGATATCTTGATAGCTGCTGGGGCCCCTTCGGCTATCGACGAGTTCAGACGTGTTGTTAAAAAAGAAGAGTAGCCCAATTGTGCCGATATCCCTTACCTGTATGGTGGGATGATTAATCTTGTACTACTGGTATCATCATCCATGAACCACTGGCCACTCTCTTGTCCAGCAGTGACGAATATGCGTTCCAGGAGAGAATCCGACTGTGACAAGCGCCTTTGGAACCAAGACATACGGTCAGTATCATCGACAGAATATCACTAACTATGCCACCGTTAACCTATTTAGAATTTCATCTGGTTTTTGTTATTCCACCAATTATCGGACTGGCACTACTTACGTACTTTCGTGAGTCGGCCTGGAAAGGGCTGAAACCAGTGAGTGGCCTTGCGATTATCCTTGCGCTTGCGATTGTCTATACCACTCCGTGGAACAACCTGATGATTGCGGAAGGTGTCTGGTGGTATGGAGAGGGGACGACGCTCGTCCATTTCTGGTATACTCCCCTTGGCGAGTATCTCTTTTTCATTCTCCAGCCGATACTGACTGCACTGTGGTTGTTTCAGTTCCCAACAATCCGTGAGCGGAGTATCCAAATCCCAGCGACCAAACGCCTGATTGGAGTCGCTGCTGGGTTAATTGTGGGAATTATTGGCTTCGTGCTCCTTCTTACCGATTCGACGTTCTACCTCGGTGCGATCCTGTTCTGGGCCGGTCCAATTCTGGCGATACAGTGGGGATTTGGCTGGCCATATCTCTGGGAGATTCGTCGGACGTTCGCCGTCATGCTTCTCATTCCGACGCTCTATTACTGGGTCATTGACCGCCTGGCTATCGGGATGGGTATCTGGATAATTTCCGACACCCACACCGTCGGGATTTCGCTTCTCGGCCTCCCACTCGAAGAGGCATTGTTCTTTTTAATGACCAACATCTTTGTTATCCAGGGCATCGTGCTCTACATGTGGTTACTTGACTGCTATGAGCGCGGTGCGATTTCGAACCTCAGCGACCTATTTCCGGAACTCAAAGCGGTGTCAGAACGATATGGAAGCAAGCGTTCACAGTTGGGACAAACCGACCAACCAGCGGATAGGCCGCGAAGAGAGGAACCACAGTCCGAATAATGGGCACGGCACAAACTGTCCATAAACGGGCCCGCTCTACCGCAAAACGCTGGAGTTTCCGCCCTGGATGGGTGACTCTCGTGTTAGTTGGGGTCCCCTTCCTGTTCATCAGCGACCTCCCACTCACCTACCAGTTTGTTCCGCTTGTGGCCAGTGCTATCGTGCTGGGCATGCCACACGGAGCAGTTGACCACCTACTGTTGCCTAGAGAACGCGGTGAAGGACTGAGCCGTGACTGGATGGTTTTTGTCGGATTGATTTACCTCGTGTTTGGCGTTCTATATACGCTCGTCTGGTTCGTTTCACCTGTTGGAGCGTTCGTGTTTTTTATATTGCTTACCTGGTTTCACTGGGGCCAGGGTGAGTTGTATCCTCTCGTTGAACTTGTCGGTGCTGAGTATGTTCGAGGTCGAATGCAGCAGATACTAACAGTACTGGCGCGCGGCGGTGCCCCGATGCTCGTCCCCTTGATTGCATTCCCGGAACAGTATGAGTTCGTTGCAACCTCGCTTATTGGACTGTTCGACGCCGGTGCGGCAGCAGCGCTTTCCCCTGTCTTCGAACCGACGAGCCGATTACTTGTAGCCGTACTATACGGTTCTCTTGTCGGCAGTACAATTATTTCGGGATATCTGCAAACAGATAAGAGGGGTCCCTGGATGGTTGATGCCAGCGAACTCCTGTTGCTGACTGGCTTTTTCCTCGTGGTTCCACCAATTCTGGCTATCGGCGTGTATTTTTGTTTCTGGCACTCTGTGCGCCATATTGTTAGTACGACACTCCTTCACGACGGGTCGGTTCACTCGTTTACCACTGGACAGTCCACTCGCGTCGTCACTCAATTCATCAGGGATGCAGCACCGCTCACTGCTGTTGCGCTTTCGTTTATGACGCTGCTCTATCTTCTGGTACCACAGACCCCGACAGGATTAGCTGATTTGGTCGCGCTCTATCTCGTATTAATTGCTGTCTTAACGCTCCCGCATGTCGTCATCGTCACGATACTTGATAGGCGGCAGAAGATTTTGTAGTTCGCTCTGCGGCTATCAGGCCAAAAAGACGTGTCGCGGTTTATCGGCGAGCACGTCACGACCCCACTTTACCGTATCCGAGAACGCATCGGAGCCGAAGAACTCCATTGCATCACCTTTCGCGTCCCACTGGCTGGCAATAAACATGTCGTTTTCATCGTCAGTGTTCACGAGCAGCGACGTTTCGCGATGACCGTCCATCTCGGCGAGTAACTCGCCGACATCCGCGAACGTATTGACGAAATCGTCACGATGTTCTGGTTTGACCGTGTAAAACATTCCCATCGTACTGAAGCCGTCTCCCTCGTCTGCCCAGCCGACGATTCCGGGGAGGTCGCTCAGATACTCGCTTGCCGTGTTTGCAGCATCTGCCGTCGCCCAGAGGCTGACAACTGCTGTCCGGTCTCCGTTCGGGTCGTCGTAGACGGCAGTACCCTCATGGGTGTCATAGCGGTCGAAGCCATCGGAGAGGCCGTCGACTTCTTCCGTTAGTTCATCGAGCGCCGCTTCGGAGTATAGCACCAGCGCGTAGATATCCTCGCCGTGAGGCTGACCCGAATAGATGTCGAGGTCCTGTAGCTCTTCTCGGATTTCACCTGATTCCTCTGCCGTGTGTGACGATTCAGCGTCGTCAGCCTCGCTTTCTTCGACATTTCCATCGAGTGGACCGCTCAGACTCTCAGTCACTCCTGTCATGTCGGTCAGGAATCCTTCAGCGATATCCGCCGCACGCTGGTTTTCCCAGATACTCACGATAGCAGACTGCCCATCAGCAGCGCGGACGGTGGAGCCGACGTGCGTATCGTAATGGTCAAAGTTGGCTCTGAGGTCGTCCAGCTCATCGGCCATGTCGCTTGCGTCCGCACTCGAATAGAGCAAGACGGCGTAATCGCCTGCCGAAAAGTCTTCCCCCTCCTGCATTCCGAGCCGTCCGAGACGCGTTTTGATATCATCGACGGTTTTTGTCGCGACATCCGACTCTCCGTCACCGGCAAATGGTGGTGCACCGTCATCGGTATCGCTCGCTTCGGTTGCAGCACCCTCTGTGTGTGTCGTCTCTTCCTCGTGGTGACTTTCGTGGGCGGATTCACCATGCGCATCTGCTGGGTGAATCGGCCCGGCGTCGGCGAGACTGTCTGGCGTTGCCTCCCCGTCAGTTGGGACTGCCGACCCGGAAAGCAATGCTGGGAGGTCCGATGGTGGGAACCGTCGCCCGACATAGAACGAACCGAATTCCGCAAACTGGGAGGTCGATGGGTCAAACCGCATCTCATAGAGCAGGTCTTTCATATCCACAAGGTCGTCGCCCCAGAGTGTGACACCCCACTCCCAGTCGTCAATCGCAATTGCGCCGGTAATCATCTGGACGACCTTGCCACCGTAATCCCGTCCGATATCACCATGTGCATCCATGTGGTCGGCTCGCTCGTCGAACGGGAGGTCATACCAGTTCTGACCGGGGTCACGGCGTTTGCTCATCGGGTAGAAACAGACATGTGTGGCGTCGGGAATCGACGGCTTGAGTCGCGTCTGAATGTAGTTTGCGAGTCCCGAATTCTCGTCAAGTTCACCCTCGAAATAATCCCGTGCTCGCTCGGAGTAGCCGGATGCTTCGGTGACCGAAACGAACGAGGTTGTTCGCTCAGTAAAGGAGCCAAACTCGGTCAACTCGAACTGCCGCTCGAGCGCACCGATATGTGCAGTGGTTGGACGGAGGTGGAGAATGAGTATATCGGCTTTGTCTCCAAGAATTGTGTAGATGGCCGACACTCCCTCCTCAGCATCCTCGACAGCAAGCGCCGAGTCCAGATGCTCGATTGCTTCTGAGAGTGCTCTTTCGCGGGTTCGCGGTGAGGCTTCGTTCCAGGCTTTCCAGTCAATCCGTCGGAAATCGTGCAGAGCATACCAACCTTCGTCTGTTGGCGGTGGGTCGCGTCTATCTGGCATATCTGTTTATTACGACCCATGGGTTAGGAATGTTGTTATTATTTTGTGCTTCTGGGAACAGCGGCTGTTCCGGGGACCACTGTCTTTGCGCTCACAGTAACGCTGGACCGAACACGAGCAACAGCAGTGCCATCACCATTGCGAGCGTGACGCCGACAGTGACGAGCGTGACAAGCGGTCGTCGGTTTTCTATCGGGAGACGAGAGACGACTGACTCCGTGCTTACCCTGAGGATGTGACCGCCATCAAGCGGGTAGGCCGGGATGCAGTTGAACACTGCTAGATTGAAATTAATCCAACCGGTCCAAAAGAGCAGATTCGCCAGAATAAATCCGCCCACACCGAGGGTCGAAAGTGGCCCTGAGAGGGTATAGAAGCTCCAGACATCTGGCGTGAACCCAGCGAAACTATAGGCAAGGTCCGGTTCGAGTAAGGCTGCAAACGGCAAGATGAGCAGTTGCAAAATATAAATAAAGATGCTCGATAGGCCAGAGGAGGTCTCAAGCGCCTGTGAGCCACTCAGTATATTGAGAAACTGTTCAGCCGGGTAGAAATCAACCCCGAAATCATCGAACAGAATCCCGCTATATCCATCAGCGGTATTGATGCCGAGTATCCCTCCGTCATCAAGTTCAACTTCGAACGTTTCTGGCTCATCTAGCAATGTTTCGCTGTCGTCACCGACGTATGCTTCGACAGTTACCGTCTCACCACCCTCATAGTTAGAACGAACGTCTGTCAGCGACTCAGCGCTGGTCACCCGTTCCCCGTCAATCTCTGTTATTATCGTATTCGTTCCGTCGGTTGGTGCACCCGCATCTGCAAAGGGACCCTCTTCGTTCACCTGCTGAACGAACGCACCGATTGGGAGCGTGGCATCACCGCGGTCACTTTCGAGCGTCACGACCGGCTCATCTTCGACAGCGTCAGCAAACGCTTTCTCCGTATTGACTGCCGTTCCGTCGACTGACTCGATACGTGTCAGTGGGTCTTCGCCCTCGATATCATCGACAAGCCCCTCAACGGAGCCGATAATCATCAACCGCCTGTCAACGTCTATTCGTTCATCTTCCCCATCCAGCGCAACCTCGATACGGTCATCATCCACGCTTTCGAGTTCGCTTTCGAACTGACTCTCATTTTCGACTGTAACGCCGTTCAGTTCGGTGATTACATCTCCATCGCTGATACCGGCAGCCTCCGCGCCGGAGCCGTCGAACGTATCGCCGACGGGAGCACCGGCAACTGGTCCGATTGCTGCAAGAACCGGGCCGAGAAGAATCAC
>LKNH01000135.1 GCA_001564135.1 Halobacteriaceae archaeon Tc-Br11_E2g27
GGAAACGTATCGACTGATGCGTTTGCTAACGCCTGTTGCCAAGATGCGAACCGCCCGCGATGCAATCGATATTGCCTCCTATGCCATGGAGATTCGCGGTGGCGACGGCTACGTTGACGATTTCGTCACGAACCGACTGCTTCGAGACGCGCAGGTCCTACCAATTTGGGAAGGGACGGAAAATATCCTGGCACTCGATGTTCTTCGGGCGCTCGAACGCGAAAGCGCACACGAACCGTTTATGAAGGTGATGCAGGAACGCCTCGATGCTATTGAACATCCAGCGCTGCAAGAAGAACGAGACCTTGTCGAGGCAGAGTATCACGAGTTGACGACGGCGATGGCAAGCCTGGCGAGCGAGGATGGAGAGTATGCACAGCTTTCAGCAAAACGGCTCGGCCACTACATCTACGACGTGTTTACGGCTGCGCTGTTGCTCGAAGAGGCTCAGGCTGACTTGGAGGGAACCGGTCCGTCACCGGAGGCTGATGGTCGGACGGCGCTCGTTGCCAAACGGTTCGTCGATAACTACCTGCGTGAACAGGACGCACGCGGTATAACGAGCGGTGACCGTTTCCCTGTCGAACGGTTTACGGAGGTTGTTCATTACGCTCCGGTTGAGCCCGATGCACTCGTTGAACCGATTGAGGCGGACTGATATCGGCAACCGAAAAACGGCACTACCAGTTATTTAATTTCTCTTCGTAGTGTAAGATGTCATGTATGGTGAGTTACTCGATTCCGAGAGCGAACAGTCAGTGGAGGAAGTCGTCGCATTCCTCAAGGCAATCACCGACGAGATTGAATCCGGTGAGGAGGTAGCTATCGAATTCGACGGTAAGTCGGTGACGGTTCCTGCTCCAGCAGGGATGGTTGAACTCGAAGTCGAAGTTGAACGGGAGCGAGAAGGTGACGACCACGATGAGATTGAAATCGAAATCGAACTGGAATGGCTTGTCGATACGGTAGAACCCAACACGGAGTCTGTGGAAGATTCCGATGACCTGGATGAGGAGAGTGATTCCGAGCAGTTGGAATTAGAGGACTCGGAGTCAGAAGAGAGCGAGGAAGAAGTTGAGTCGAACGAACCGGAAGAGGACTCAGAGCAGGATTTGGAAATAAAATAGCCCAATCTGTTACAGGGAGAGGAGGGCCACTGTAGAACAAAATCGGTTTAGCATCCCGCTGAGTAGCTGATGGTAGCGAGGCATATCGGGTTTGGCAGGAACGCGCTCTACATGGCTACCTAATCGAGTACCAGAACAGTATCTCATCATCGGTGCAGTCGTCATTAGTACCTTCTTTATCGGATTCGGAGGTGGCGTCATTTTCCCAATTCTACCCAACCTGGGGGATGTTATCGGCATCTCGCCGTTTGTGGTCGGGATTATTCTGAGTGCGAATCGATTCTCTCGGTTGTTTGCGAACGCTCCAGCAGGCGCGCTTACAGACCGTATCGGAACACGGACGCCCATGGTTATCGGGATGGCTATTCAGGCCGGGGCAACAGCTGGGTATGTGGTTGCAATGGTCGCACCGTTTCCTGAAGGCTGGTTCTTCAGCGCACGTGTCCTGTGGGGTATCGGGAGCGCTCTGGTGTTTGCAACGGCGTACACGATTGCTGCCGATGTAAGCGATAGCAGCTCACGAGGGGCAAGCATGGGTCTCATCCGAGGCGGCGTTCTTTTTGGGTTTCCATCAGGGGTCGTCGTCGGTGGGGTGGTTAGCGAACTTGCGGGTAATATTACGGCGTTCATTCTGGCGACTGCCTTTGCCATCCTTGCGACGGTTATCTCGTATATCCTCATTCCGGAAACACACGTCGACGACCGAACGCGTACATCAGTCAAACCGTGGGACGTGGACACAAGTAAGGTAGCAGTCACCGTTGGATTGGTGAATTTCGCCGTCCTGTTTGTCTATATCGGCGCACTGTTTGCCTCGCTTGTGTTGTTTCTGGATGTGAGAGAACTGTCGGTGTTCGGCCTTGGGCCACAGGGTAGTTCAGGGATTTTCATGGCTGTGACGGTCATCGCTGCTGGGCTGTTTATGTTCGTTGGTGGTCACGTTAGCGACCGCTCAGAGTCGCGCGTTCCAGTTCTGGTGACGTGTCTCGTTGTTCTCTGTGTCGGCTTCGTGTTGCTCGCATCCGCCAATTCCCTGTCGACACTTACTTTCGCTTGTCTGCTTATCGGCGCCGGCCAGGGTGGGGTAAGTGGGCCACTGATGGCATTGCTCGCGGACCTCACGCCGTCGGATGAGATTGGCCGAGCGGTCGGGACGAATAACGTTCTCGGGGATGTCGGCGGTGGTCTTGGCCCAGTTATTACGCTCCCTATTATCGATGTGGTCGGGTTCTGGCCTGTCTACCTTGCGTGTGCAGCGATACCTGCCATTGCTGCCATACTGTTGCTCGGCGGTGTCTTTCAGGAACAACGCTCTGGTGTTCCGAGCTGAACCGACTGATACTACCGGACGTAAGCGTTTAAACCATCTCGCCACCCCGGGGTGGCGAGTATGTTTACGAAGTTACGTCCGGCAGTATGAGAAAACATCCTGTCGAACACCAGTGGTTCTGTATTGCTAGAGTGATTTTGGTGTAGTTGTCTGTATACCTAGCACCCATAACAAGGACGCATGGGATTGACAGTGAGCATATGACAACACAGGTCCCCTCACTCAGAAATGCCAATCCATCTGAAGAGACGGTAGCGGAACCCGTTACGAGCGAGGAGTTACTGGAACTGCTGGGTGATGAGTATACGAGACGAGTACTCGAGGCAGTCGCTGAAAAACCACGAACCGGTCGTGAAATCATAGAGACCGCGGATGTTTCCAAAGCAACGGCCTATCGGCGTTTGGACGAACTTTCCGAGGCAGGGCTGGTCACATCGGAGATTCATATTGACCCGAACGGCCACCACTGCAAGCAGTTTCGTGCCGTGCTTGAACGTGCAACGCTAGAACTTACACCTGACTCGATTGAGACAGTCGAAATAACCGGCTAATCTCCTTTTTCGGATGAGTAAAAGGTATCATAGTGACCATTACGAGTCGTTACCACCGAGAAAACGAAAACTGTGAATTACACACCGTGAGACAGCAATCGCTGTGTCAAAGGCACGAAAATTACCGCAATGACCACTATCAGTCAAAAAGTTAGTATAGGGGAGTGAACGATTAGCAGTAACGCCATCACCGCAGGTAAACCGGTTGATTCGGACCAGACGGTGACACGGATGTGGAGTCAATGACCATCGTACTGATCAGTGGACTCGGCGGCTTCGTTGCATGCACGGTACTCATCGCGGCGCTGTGGCGACGCCGTGAGGAGCCCACAGCCTTGCCGTTACTCGGAGTCGCGCTCTTTGCGTGGGTGGCCATCGTGGCGACGTTTGGTGTGCTCGAAATCCCGGCGGTGCACACCTATGCCACAGCGGTGACTGGACTTGATGGTCAGAGTTGGCTTCTTCCAGCCTTCGTGTATCCGATTATTGCGCTTGGCCTCTGGGTCATTTTTGCATTCCAGTATACTGGTCGCGGTGACAGGATGACAGTTGTCACGTTTATCCTCGTCGGAACCCTTATTTCCTTGATTCTCGGACCGCTTGCCGTTGACGCGGTCGTCGGGTTCGAACCAGCGCTCGCAGTTTCGAATTTCAGTACATTCGTGGCTAGCTTCGTGATGGCAGCGCTCTCGTTTGTTAGCGTCTTATTGATTGTCGATGAATCACTCCGGATTGGCGGGTATCGTGTTATCGAAGCGTTAGTGCTTGGCGGTGGCGTCCTAGCGCTGGCGTTTGCACCGCTTGCTGGAACAGTTACCCAACAGCCCGCGAGTTTCTTTTCGCTGGTTGGGACAAGCAGCCTGCTATTTCTTATTGCTGTTGTTCCTTTGTCCCTTTTTTCGGTACTCCCTGTCGCCCGAGTGGTTGGCCGCAATCAGGTTATTAACGAACTTGATGCCGCAGTCGTTGTCATCGATGGCGAGCAACGTATCAGAGACCTCAACCCTGCTGGAGAGGAACTGTTCGGGACTGACCGAGATGACACACTTGGTAAGCAACTCAGCACACTTTTCCCCCAGCAGTCAGAACCTCCGGAGCACCTCTTGTCACACGAGGAGAGCCAGCAACCGATTCGCTTTGCAGACGGGCGGACCGTGACGGTGACCGTTGACCCAGTCACGGATGCACGCGGCAATCAGTTCGGTCAATTACTTTTGTTCCAAGATGTGACTGACCGACGAGAGCGAGAGCGGCGGTTAGGAGTACTAAATCAACTGCTCATCGGCACGCTTCGCGAGCAAATGGACGTTGTAAGGGCCAATGCATCCGATATTCGCTCCTCTGGTCAGCAGTCAGAAACCCGGAAACAGTTAGCAGAGAGTATCTGGGCTGACACGACGGAACTGATTGAACTAGCGGACAGGGCGCGCGAAATTGAACGAACACTCTCAGACACTGATGACAGGGAGGCACTCATCGCGGATTCTATTCATCGGTTCGCCGATGAACGGGCGCTGCGTGTAGAGACCGAAGAATGTAGTGGTAATCGCTCGCTTTCTGGTGTCACCCCTTCTCAGTTCGATTTATTGCTCGAACTGGCGATGGATATGGTTGCACAGGAAAACGACTATAGCGAACTGAAAGTCGTCGACTCGGACGCCACATACTCACTTCGGTGGGCCGAGGAACAGGACTGTACCAATGGCTTCATCGGACCAGATTCCGTCGGGGGTAATATTCTGAGTGAACTGGTTTTGCTCGTCGCTGACCATCTCAGCGTGACTATTGACAGCTATGAATCGAGCCTACTAGTAGAGTTGTCCGATGGTGGTAATGAACGCGACCGGTGGAAAACGGAGAGCAGCCAATGATTGTACTGGTTGGGGGCATGGTCGTGGTCGGTGGGCTTCTTGCAGGGGTTGGATACGGACTCACACACAGGTCACAGCCTGGAACAACGACATATCTTGCACTGCTGGTTGTGCTCGCGGTGCTTGCCGCGCTCGTGCTCGCACCCCATCTTACCCTCATGAACGAAGAACGAGTTCTGGAACTATTGCTTGCGGGATGGATGTTTGCGTCCGCCCTCTGGGCGCTGTTTGCATTCACCTATACGGGTCGTGGGCCAGCAATCACACGTGTGCGAAGCGCAGGACTGGTCGCCCTCGCTGCGGTGACAACGAGTGCGTTACTGATACTCAATACGGTCGGAACTTCGAACGAACTGCTTGCGCTGGCGTTGGCTCCGTTATTGATTGCTGTCCTTTCGTTGGCTGTCTTTGGGGTCTTTCTGGTCGCCCGAGCGGGGCTCATCGACGATGACCTACCGACAAGCCAATCCGTGCTGTTGACTGGTGCTGGAACAGGTGTCATCCTGCTTTTTCTCACCAGCAATCTGGATGTCGTTGTTGGACCTGGGCCCGCCGGGACAGTAACGCTCATCACGCTTGCAACGACAACTGGCTTGTTTTTGACTGCACAAGTTGGGTACGACCTCCTTCAGACCGAACCCAGCGCAGGCTATCTCGCCCGTGAAGTTATCCTGGATGAAATGTCCGATTGCGTGTTGCTCGTTGACCGTCAATCTCGGTTACTCGATGCAAATCGGGCAGCTGATGAAACATTCCAGTTGACACGCTCGAATGCAGTCGGCCAGACCCTCGGTAATGTCTTCGGACGGTCGCTTGAGGCGGATGATTCTCTCAGAACGCTTGAAACACGAAATGGCCGTCGAGAGTTCGAAATCAGTCAATCACCGTTGACAAATAGCGCTGGCGAACCCGTTGGGCAAATTATCGTGTTGCGTGATGTCACTGACAGGCGAACGCACGAACAGCGGCTAGCGGTGTTAAATCGGGTTCTGAGACATAACCTTCGGAACGACCTCGATGCAATTCGGTCGTTCGCCGAGGCAATCGAAACAGCGCCAGCCAGCCCCGAAACGAGCGAATTTGGAGGTCGCATTGAGCAAACGGCCACAGAGCTGTTCGAACTCGGCGAGATGGTTGCCCGAGCAGAGCGTCTGTTAGCTCGGAAATCACTGGAGCCCGAGCCAATTGAACTACCGGAACTCGTCGAAACACTCTTGACACGACAGAGCGCACAGAATGCTGATTGTTCTGTCTCGTTGACAACCCCACGCCCGCTTGTTGTGTACACCGACAAAACACTACTCAAGACAGCAGTTGAAGAGGTGATTCGAAACGCCTGTGAACATAACGACCATGAGTCACCAGCGGTCGAAGTCGCAATCAACCGGACACCCGAAGGTGCGTTGGTGACAATCAAGGATAATGGACCGGGAATTCCGAAACAGGAGCGCACGGTGTTGCTTGCTGGCGAAGAGACGCCGTTGCGCCATGGGAGCGGTATCGGTCTTTGGGTGGTCTACTGGGCAGTGACCAGAATCGGTGGCACCGTCTCCTTTAGCGAAAACACGCCACGTGGCAGCATCGTCACTATTGAGGTTCCACACAGGAGAAGCTAGTTATATAATTCAGGGCTCAAGCGGTGCACTAGCACGGTAGACAATTTGCATCGGTAGCCCTTTCGCATCCACGGGAGGTTCCGGTGGAAGCGTCCGAAGTGACCCTTGACCGGGACTTGCCGTATAGGCTAATACCACGGCATCAAGGACATCATCAACGGCCACATCGGACCCACCTGCCGCTTCTGCAGCATGCTGGACAACCGGTGCAGCCGAGGTGTCATAGGAAACAAGCGTACGCATTCGCTCGGCGTAGCCACCAGCCGTTCGCTTCGAATACTGAAGCGGCTCCCCGGCAAAGGCTCTGAAACATACCTCTGGATGTGATTCTACAAACGTCGCTCGTGCTTCAGGAACGTTACGCAGTAGGTCATCAACAGCGGCGATACCGTCGCTGATGGCAAACGCTTGTTTTGAAAGTCCTTTTCCGGATTTACGTTCGTTCACCCGCTTTGCAGCAGGATATCTCCGCTTTCGCGTCGCCTCACGAACGGGTGGGGTAAATACCGAGGCACTTCGGGAACCAAGAACGGAACGGGCGAGGGAATCACAGTTCCTTCCTTCGCTACCTGATTCGACCAGTCCAATTGGGATATCGATGAGAATTCGGGTAGCGGTCTCCTCATACTGCGCCCATAGTTGGCCAATTTCGTCGA
>LKNH01000005.1 GCA_001564135.1 Halobacteriaceae archaeon Tc-Br11_E2g27
CAGAAGAGACTCCCTGCAAACCAGAGCCCGAGGACGACGAGACCAACACCGATTGCTGGCGGGAGCGAATTCGGCGACTCAAATCCGATGGGCAGGAGAATCGCCATCACCGGGAAGAAATAATAAAACAAATACACATACTGGTCGGGTCGTCGGACTGCCGTTCGGACGTGGCTGAGCGCCAGCCGAACTGTCCGAGAGCGGGATGTGAGTCCGCTATTTCGACCGATGGTATCGCTGGCGCGGGCCGGGGTTGTAGGCTCCGCGGTTGCTTGCTGTCCGTCACCCGGCTGATGGGCATCGTCGTGTGCAGTATCGTCAGCAGTTGTTCCCGGCGTCGCATACCAGAATGCAGGAGCAACCCGTATCTGTATCAAGAAGACGGCTGGAATCGCCAGCAGGACGATAGCGGCGGCAAGGAGCGATTGTGTCCCGAGCGGTTCGGCCATCGGTGAGCCGATAAAGAGCAAGTCAGCGTACCAGCCGACCACGAGGACGGGGTCCCCGGTCGGGACCTGTTCCGCTGTTTCGGTGACCTGTCCAGAGAGGAATCCAGCACCGAACGCGGCCCCGAAAATAACTATTGACAGCGAGGCCGTGACGAGTCGCCGAATAGCATCAGGCAACCCGAGGCGTTCGATTCCCAGCCAGAGCAGGTAGGCAAGCGTTAGCCCAACCAGCATCGAAAGTAACAACAGCGGAAGCCCAGCGACCACAAGCGCCACCAAAAAGAGCGGCGACTGTGCCCCAAACGCGTACGCTCCTGCAGGAATGAACAGAAAGACCAGCGGGGCAAGCCACGTCCCCAGCAGGTAGAGCAGTTTTCCGATGACGATAGCTCGGGTCGGTGCGCTGGTCAACAGTAGCGGGCGAACCGAATCGCGGGCCAGGGACTGGGCAGCGCCAAGGCCGCCAAGGACGGCAAAGACCAACAATCCTGGCAAGAGAAGATTCCGGGCGGCCGCAACGATGGGAAAGTCGATGCCACCACGGGTTTCGATGCCGACGGCATAGCCCTGACGAAGCAACAACAACCCGACGGGAAGCATCAACAGTCCGAACAGGCCATAGAGTGCCTGCTGACGGCGCGTGTTGTTCCGTCGCCCAAGGTCGATTGCATCCGCCCACGCAATCCGGATTCCGAGTCGGATATCGCGTCGGAGCGTAGCAACTGTCGACTCTTCCTCACGAGCAGCCCCATGAAGCACCTCACCTGACATTGGTTGTTGTCGTGTCGTCGGTTGTTATTTCGAGGAACGCCTCTTCGAGGGTTCCCGCACCCTCGGTTCGCTCGGTGCGCTTGACTAGTTCCGCGGGGGAATCCTCCGCGACCAGTTTACCGTCATAGAGGACACCGACGGTGTTCGCGAGTTCCTCGACGACGGAGAGAATATGGGAGGAGAGAAAGACAGTCGTCCCGGATTCGACCTGTTCGGTTATCAGCTCCATCACAGTCCGGGAGGCCCGCGGGTCAAGCCCGTTTGTTGGCTCATCTAGAAAGGCCACGTCAGGTTCGTGAAGTAACGCTTGCACGAGCCCAACTTTTCGGCGCATCCCCTGTGAATAGGTGCCGATTCGGTCATCCGCCGCACCAAGCAGGTCGATTCGGTCGAGCAGCGTCTCGATTCGCTCATCCGCAGCAGCTGCGTCCATCCCGCGCAAGTCAGCGGCGTATGCAAGCTGTTCTCTGGCCGTAAACGACTCATAGGCGGGCGATTCGTGGGGCAGATAGCCGATATGTCGTTTTACCCGGTCACGGTCGGTGATGGGAACACCCATGACCCACCCGTCGCCGGAAGAGGGAGGAAGGAGTGTCGTCAACATCTCGATAGTCGTCGTTTTCCCTGCGCCGTTCGGCCCGAGAAAGCCGTAAACCGTTCCCTGCGGGATGGAAAGGTCGAGGTCGGAAACCGCCACGGTCGAACCGAATCGCCGCGTCAGTCCCGACGTAGCGATGGCAGCGTCCTCGGGCGACTCCGAGGAGAGATTCGTCTCAGTCATACCAGTTGCACACTCAGGCCGATGCAAAGATGCTTTGGATTGTGTCGAACTCTCTACTTTCTGATGGGTCTTTCCGTGACGAACGCTTCGCTACACCGACGTGTCACTCACCCACGCACGCGGGAATCGTTCACAACAGTTAAATCGCGCCGTAGGGAAGGAACCTGCAATGACGACACTCTATGATGCGCCTGCCGAGGAGGTCATCGAGGCGCTGACCGAGAAATTCGAGGATGAGGATGCAATCGAACCACCGGAATGGGCCGACTATGTGAAAACGGGCATTGGCCGAGAGCTCCCACCGGAACAGGAGCAGTTCTGGTCGCGACGCGCCGCAAGCCTGCTCCGAAAAGTTGCCATCAACGGCCCAGTCGGCGTCGGCAGTCTTAAACACGCCTACGGCGACGCAAAACAGGGAACCACCCGCTACCGCGTCCGCCCACGACAGAAATCCGAAGGCTCAGGCAACATCGTCCGCACGGCGCTCCAGCAACTCGAAGAAGCGGGCTACGTCGAACAGGCCGAAGGTGAAGGCCGGAAAGTTACGCCGGAAGGACAACAGCTCCTCGATGAGACGGCACGCGAGGTTATCGAAGGCCTCGATGACCCGGCACTCGAACGGTATCTGTAATCGGTCGTTTTCTATTCGGTTTCCCGCTCCCCTTTCAGCGATAGCACCGTCCGGGTGAACGAACAGACCAGTTCGTCGTTCTGATTGAACACCTCGACGCCCATCTCGACGATACCCCGTTCGCCGTCGCTCGTCTCACGTTTGTTCAGAATTGTCGTCTCCGCCCGAATCGTATCGCCATGGAAGACGGGTTTCGGGTGTTCGACCTCATCGTAGCCGAGATTGGCGACGATGGTACCATCGGTGGTTTCGGGGATAGTAAACGAGACCGCAAGCGACATCGTATAGAGGCCGTTGACGAGTCGCTGGCCGAACTGTGACTCCTCGGCAAATGAGTCATCAAGATGCAGCGGTTGCTGGTTCATCGTCAGGTCACAGAACCGCTGGTTGTCCGATTCGCTGATTGTTCGGCGGGTGTCGTGGACGATGGTTTCGCCCACCTCGAACTCCTCGAAGTAACGTCCGCTCATAGGGAAGCAGTCGAACGGGAGCGCCAAATATGCTCGGTGCGGGCGGTGCTCAGATGAAGAAGTACCTTTTTCCGACTCGGGTGGCTCGCTTCGCTCGCCACCACTCGGCGCAAAAATCTACGCTAAAAAGGCTGAACGCTCGGCTTTGCCTCGCGTTCAGTGAACCGCGGCGCAAGCGCCGCGGATGCTGGCGGTGAACTGTTTCGCTCAATAGCGATGTGTATTGACCACTTTCCGAACATTTTATCACAATTTATAACAAACTACTACATATGCCAATCAACATCGACCGATTCGAGGATGAGTCCGAAGCGGTCCTCGATATCACAGAAGGAACACAGCCACACACGGTTCTCACGTTTTTGGCGGACAATGACGAGCAAGCGTTCACGCAAACCGAGATTCACGAAGCGACACAGATTCCCCGAGGGAGCGTTGGTGTTGTCCTGTCACGGCTGGAAGAACGCGGACTAGTTCGCCATCGAGGGCGGTACTGGGCAATTGCTGAGGACGAGCGTCTTGCCTCCTACGCGGCACAGGAAGCTGCAGGTTCCTCATCAACGACAGACGACTACTACGGTCAAACAGACGAATGACCGAACAGGAATACACCAGGGGAACAATCGTGAAAGGTCCGGATCTTCTGGGACCCCATGACTATCGCCCATATATTTGTCTAAGTACAGAGAGTCCACCATTTCGTGATGAGGAGGCCGTTTATGCAGGCATCACGACGACACGCCGCTCAGCAGCAATCCCACTTGCTGAGACAGACTTCATGAGTGGCGGACTGCCCCGTGAAAGTTATGTCAATCCGTGGGTCCTGGTCACTATCAAACACGCGGATATTCAGGGAAAAGAAGGGCAATTAGCTGAAGATACCGTTGATAAGATTGCACGCGAAGCAGCTGCCCACATGGGAGTACTGGACTGATACCCCGACTCGGTCACTACCTCCCCTTTATTGAGCGCTTCCGTTTTAGCGAGCATACGCCGAGCGGAGCGAGGCGTTTCACCGACGGCGAGGCCGGAAGCCGAGCCGTCGGCCTTTTTCATCGACGTTTTTCGAGGAGTGGTGCCCGCAGCGAGCGAAGCGAGCGAGGACACCCGACGATGAAAAAGGTCGCTGTACTGAACGCACTCAGGGCTGGTTCGTACCGGCGTTAACGTTTGCCATCGACTCCTCGTCAAGCGCTTGTCGCCATAGGAGGTGAATTGCCCGGGCAACGACCTCAATTGAGGATTTCCTGAGACACGATGCCTCTACGTCGATATCCGTGCTTGACGCGTCTGGTGGCGGGTGGAAGTGTCGGTCGCCTGGCGGTGTCGAAAAGTCGTGCGGATGGATATCCCACCGGAGGTTACGCCCGGACGTATCCGAGTAGTGAATATTGTAGTCATCCGCCGTCGTCCATCGAACCGTGAATATGGTTGTCTCTGCCTCCCCGATACCATACGGTATCGTGAGCCGAAGTTCTCGGGGATTGAGTCGGTCATCGATCTCACCTGTGGCCATCGGTTCGATGGCGCTGAACGCATCTCGGAACGCATCGAGTTTCGTCACGTCGATACTGCCTCGAAGTGCGTGAGAGTCGCCCTCTCCAGTATCGAAGTGCATCAGACTGCTTCTGCACCGCCAGTGGGGTTTTCGACCGCGCTGAGCGCGAGCGCCACCTCAGCGAACGCGAGGTTCCGCCGCGTCGTTCGCCACTCAAGGAGCGTCTCCGGGTCAATATCCGCGTGGGAGCGGACGGCGTCATCGGGCGAGTTAGCGTCGAACCGGTCGCCGTACTCTCGAAGCTCCTCGCGCATCTCCAGAACGCGTGTCGAGAGCGTCTCGGTGTCCGTCTCGTCGAGGATACGCCGGGCCTGTTCGAGGGCGAGGGAGTCCTTGGACCGCTGATAGAGCGTCCCCGTCGAGTCTGGGGACGCAGTCTCTGCCACGTAGCCGTGTTCGACAAGCGAGCGAAGGTGCTTGCGGGCTGTCTGCTCCGACGTAAGGGCCTTTTCGGCAACGGTCGCCGCGCTCATAGGCTCGTAGGCCGTGCGCATCACTGAGCGCACACGGTCGAACGGACTGGTATCACGTTTCCAGTCCTCTCTGGCGCGCTCGTTCACGTCTTCAAACGCCGGGGCAGATTCTGGCATCGAATCAAACTATGGGGCATGAGTATATCACTCTTTGGAGTGCTATTTTTATTTCTGTGGGGAAGACACTCAAGAGCTATTGAGGGACTGCTGTGAAAGATGAAGAGGATCAAGTCATAGGAATAATCGTACGTCATCAGAGGTGATTTCAGGAAATTTCACCTGGGTTGCTGTCGCTCAGCGGATCGTGTCGCGTGACGAGTAGTAATTCACAGACCCAGGCTGTTTTTAATCGCAGCATCGATCTTCGCCATTCGTGGCGCCGGTACCGCCCCGAGATTCTTCTGTATTCGTTTCTTCATATCAACAACACGAATCTGACTGAGATCGGCCACCGAATCGTGAGTGAGAGGTGTGTTTGAGGCAAGGACTTCCACCTCAAACGGGTAGATGTCAGTGGGGTCGTACTGCTTCGTGAAGGGGGCGACAATCGTCGTTGGGGAGTACTGGTTGCCAACGTCATTTTGAATAACGACACAGGGCCTACTGGAACCCTGTTGCTCACTCCCCTTCGTTGGATTCAATTCGATCGTAACGATGTCTCCGCGACGCACCTTCACGGTCACTCGCCCCATTCCGGAGCATCCTCGAGGCGCTCGGTTGCTTCTGCTGACGTTCCTTCCATCTCCTCAACCAGCTGCCGAGACCGGTCTGCTCTTTTTTTGTATCCTTCCGCTAAGCGCTCTTCGTCCGTCGGTGCCTTGATGATAATTTCGTCGTTAACCTCGATGAACCTGATCTCGTCGCCACCTTCGATCCCGCGGCGGTCCCGGAGCTCTTTTGGGATGGTGACTTGCCCCCTATCACCGACTTTCCGGGTATGTTCTGTCATACAAATTCATACTTTTTTCATACTCTTAGCGTTGTCGGTGCCTGCCGACTCCTATTGGATGGGCGCGTTGCATCATACATATCTGTCTCAATACATGCAGAAATTGTCACTATATTGATAACATATCTGCGCCGGCACTGTATCCGAGTGTCTCAAATTCTCTCCTGTGCTTGCGCACTGTTGCATCAGGTTATCTGAACACGACCGGTTGGCGAGGAAACTATCCCGTCACTTCAGGTCATGAAACGTGACCTCGCCGCTCTCCGTATCGATGATGACGCCGGCAGGTGGGTCGCCACCGCTGTCTGGCGTGATGGCAATCCCACCGGGGTTGATTCGTACCGTCCCATCCACTTCCTCGTGAACGCGCTGGTGGGTGTGGCCGTGGAGGACGTACTCGTAGCTTCCACAGGCGACGAGTGCGTCGACAATCGGTTGGCTGGTGCCGTGATACACGGCAAACGACTGGTCATCGAGGGTGAGTTCGCCCATCTCGCCGAGGTCAGTGCCAAAGGACTGAATCGTCTCGTGGAGCATCCACTCGCCGTCGTTGTTTCCGCGGACCGCATAAAACTCGAAGTCGTCGTCGAACGGCGTGACCGAGAACGGAGCGACAAAATCACCACAGTGTATGACGGTATCAGCTTCGGCCGCAAAGAGGTCGACAGCGGACGATACGACATCGAGGTTATCGTGGGTATCCGAAATGACGCCAACGTGCATACGAATGCTTCGGCCGGAAGGAGTATCAATGACAGGTATGGCGCGTCTTATTTAAGCAGTCGGAAGCTATCTCACGAGTGTGTCAGAGACGCTCCCAATCGTTGCGGGGATTCTGATTCTCGGCGTGGCTGCGCAACTGCTCGCCCGTCGGTTTCAGGTGCCAAGCGTGCTCTTTCTCATCCTCATCGGCCTCGGTATCGGTGGCGCAGGGCTCGAAATCGTCACAATCGAGACGTTCGGCGAAACAGGGTTGCAGACTGTTGTCGGGCTGAGCGTGGCGGTCATCGTCTTTGATGGGGCCTTTCACCTGCAGCGAGCACGACTGCGAGAGGCACCGAAGGCGACGCTTCGGCTTGTCACCCTTGGTGCCGTCATTACGCTTGTTGGCATCGCGCTGGCCGTCCGGTTCTTTCTGGATGTCTCGTGGTCGCTGTCACTGCTTGTCGGAGCCCTCCTTGTCGCCACTGGCCCGACGGTCATCACCCCAATTTTGGAGGTCGTTCGGGTCCGAGAGCACGTTGCGTCTGCACTGGAAGCGGAGGGTATCATCAACGACGTGACGGCAGCTATCGCTGCTGTCGTTATCTTCGAAGTGTTCGTCAACGGTGAGGGGACGACCCTTGCTGGTGTTCTCACGTTCATCGAACGGTTTGGCACCGGCGTTGTGGCTGGGCTTGTCACCGCAGGACTGATTTACCTGATTCTGTCTCGCGACCTCGCACCCGGAGACGCACCGCAGGCTGCCCGATTTCTCTTTTTAAGCGGTGCCGTCGGCTCGTTTGCGGTTGCTGAACTCATCGCTGCCGAAGCGGGTATTGCTGCCGCCGCAACAGCCGGAATCGTCCTCGGCAACCTCGAACTGGACCACCGTGAGACCATGGCCGAGTTCGGCCGTGACCTCACCCTTCTCTTGCTCGCGTTCGTCTTTATTTCACTTGCAGCGCTGATAGACCCCGATGCAATCCGTGAACTCGGGGTTGGTGGACTCTTGCTTGTTATTACCGTGGTCCTCGTTATTCGACCGGTTGTGGTGGCACTCTCAACGGCGGGCCTCCCGAGGTTCACTCGCCAAGAGCGGCTCTTTCTCGGGGCAGTCGGCCCACGCGGAATTGTCGTTGCCAGCGTTGCAACGTTGTTTGCAATCGAACTCGCACCGGCGGACCCCGAGGCCGCGCAAGTACTTTCAGGAGCCGTCTTTCTCGTGATTTTTGTGACCGTTCTGTTACAGGCAGGGCTCGCACGACAGATTGCAACATTCCTTTCGGTCATACCAATGCGTACACTCATCATCGGCGGGGGCCGGGTCGGCCGGGCGCTCGCCACACGACTGGAGAACCGTGGCGAGTTCGTCATCATCATCGAAAACGATGAGGACGAACTCGAACGAGCACGCGAAGCAGGCTTTACCGTCCACGCTGGCGACGGCACCGAACCCGACGTGTTACGGGAAGCGGGGGTCACTGACGCCAAGCGCGTGATTGCTGTGACGGAAAACGACAACGACAACCTGCTAGTCTGTCAGCTCGCTACCTCAAAATTCGACGTTGAATCTGTGCTCTCACGAGTGAACAAGCCGGAAAATGTCGATGCGTTCAACACGCTCAATGTGACGGCAATTGATGCACCAACGGCAACCGCAGTGGCCATCGACGACGAAATCGAACGGCCCGCATTAACTCACTGGATGAACGAAATCGGCGAAGGACACGACGTTCAGGAGGTCCGAGTGACCGCTGAGGACCTCGTTGGGAAGACAATTCGCGAACTCAACGCTGATATCCCGGATGGCTGTATCGTCGCGGTGATTGGTCGGGATGGCGAAACGCACGTCCCGAACGCCGACGAGGCAATACAGTACGGCGACCAGATTACATTTATCGGAGACAAGGACGCGGTTAAGCAGGCGATGAAACGGTTTCACCCACACGATTAATCGTCGGAAACTCCGTACTCGGACCGTGCTGTTTATTGATAACCGGAAGATACCACTTAGTAATGAGGCGACGACAATATCTCACAGCAGCAGGCGCAACGACGGTTGCTGCACTTGCTGGCTGTGCAGAACTCCAGACACCCGACGACAACGGCGACGATACGAGCGACGACGGCACGACCACGGATAACGGCGAAGAGACGCTCGTTGTGAGCACGTACAGTTCGTTCCTTGATGCGCCCTCCATCGGTCCCGGAGAGCTCGTACAACAACGGTTCGAGGAGGAAACTGGCGTGAATCTTGAGTGGGAGTCACCTGACGGACAGGTCGACCATTACATTCAACGAGCACAGGACGGTGCGAGCATCGATTCGGATCTCTACCTTGGGATTACGACGGAAGACCTCGTCCGCGTTGACGAGCAACTTGACGACCCCCTCTTTGCGTCGGGACTAACCATCGATGGGCAGGATGATATCATCGACGGGCTTGATTTCGACCCCGAAGACCGCGCAGTTCCGTTCAATACAGGCTACATCTGTCCGGTCTACGACAGCACGGAAACCGACGCACCCGAAACGTTTGAAGAGCTTCGAGAAGCAGACCACGCAGGAAACCTGATTGCACAGGAACCTGGCTCGACCGTTGGGCTTGCATTCATGCTTCATACCATCTATCAGTACGGTGAAGAGGAGTATCTCGACTTCTGGGCCGACCTGCAGGAGGGTGGTGCCACCTTCCTCGGTTCGTGGGCGGATGCCTACGACGCCTGGATGGGTGGGGAATCGCCGATGGTAATTTCTTACTCCACTGACCAGGTGTTTGCAGCAGGTGACGACAGAGACCTCGACAAACATCAGATTCAGTTCCTCGATGACCAGGCCTACGCCAACCCAGAGGGAATGGCGGTGTTCGAGCAGGCCGATAACCCAGACCTCGCCGAGGAATTCCTTGAGTTCATGCTCACACCCGAGATACAGGGTGAAGTCGCCGAGAACAACGTTGTCTTCCCGGCGACCGAAACTGCAGAACTCTCCGAGGAGTATGCCGAACTGGCACACGAACCGCCGGAAGCAGTCACGTTCGCCTACGATGACCTCGTGGGGAACATTGACGACTGGATCGACCAGTGGGACCGCGAAATTGCTGGTTAACGCAGTGTGAGTCCATCTGATCCTCGTCGAACCGTTCGCGACCGCATCGAGCGCCGAGCGCTCGCTGTCCTTGCTGTCGTCACCACGCTGTTGCTCGTTGGGATGTTCTATTACCCGGTGGGGGCCGTTTTCAGAGAGGCCTTCATTGTCGATGGTCGGGCAACGCTTGGGCTTTTTCTCGAATTTTTGCGGGACCCCTTCTATTTTGGCGACCTGGCTCGGCTCCTGCGGGGTGACCCACTGCGTGAGGTACTCCCCTCGTTGCTCTCGTTCGAGCGACCATCGAGCATTGTAGGCTTTACCGCCTATCAGGCCTTCCTGTCGACGATACTCAGCGTTATCCTCGGCGTCCCACTTGCCTACTTGCTTGCTCGCTATGAGTTCCGTGGACGGCGAACGCTGCGCTCGCTGACTATCGTCCCGTTTGTCCTTCCGTCGATTCTGGTTGCGGTTGGCTTTCGCGCCACCTTCTCGACGAATGGCCCGGTGAATACGGCGCTTGGCTTTTTTGGGTTGGGGCCGGTTGAACTCCTATTTACCCTCGAAGCCATCGTGATTGCACACGCATTCTATAACGCACCATTGGTCGCTCGGGTGACCCTCGCTGCGTGGGAATCCGTCGACGCCAGCGCTATCGAGACAGCCCGAAGCCTCGGTGCAGGACCGTTCCGGGCGTTCCGCGACGTTGTTGCCCCACAGCTCTATCCGTCGGTGTTGATGGGCGCAACCCTGACCTTTGTCTTCACCTTTGGAACCTTCCCTATTGTGCTTGCACTTGGGGATGCTTCCCTGATGACCGTCGAGGTGCGGGTATTTCGGCTCGTCGAGCGCTTTGATTATGCTGAGGCTGCCGCTCTTGCGATTATTGAACTGGCAATTTCGCTCACCATCCTGTATGGCTATCTTCGCTACGAGGCAAAACAGACTATGCAATCACGCGGTGCACGGCCGCTTCCCCGCCGTCCGCTCCGGCCACCGGCACTCACTGCACGCGAACTCGTCCCCCGAATCGGACTCGGCGTCTACAGCGTCGTTGCGTTCGTTCTCTTTGTCGTCCCGATGGTTAGCCTCGTGATTGCTAGCCTTACCACAGATGGTGGGAGTTGGACGCTTGATAACTACCGGTTCCTGCTCGAACGACAGGTTGAGGGCGCAGCGTTTCAGGTCCAGCCGTGGCCGGCGATTCGAAACTCGTTGCTCTTTGGGGTGGCGACGCTCGCGGTTGCCCTGCCGATGGGGATTACAGTCTCCGTGTTGACGACCCGGCGGTACCGGGGACGAAAAGTGGTCGACGTCATTGCAATGGCCCCGCTTGCTGTCTCCGGGTTAATTGTCGGACTCGGCCTGCTCCGCGGGCCGGTGTTCGGCATCGAATTCGGCGGCTATCGGCTGATTATTGGGGGTGCTATTGCTATCGTCGCGGCACACGCCGTGGCCGCTTACCCGTTCGTTGTTCGGACAGTCGCTCCCGGACTCCAGAATCTTGACCCGCGATTGGTCGAGTCTGCACGGTCGCTCGGTGCTTCTCGGGCACGCGCACTCGTCGATATCGAGCTTCCATTGGTCTGGCCGGGCGTCGTCGCTGGTGCGGCATTCGTCTTTGCCATCTCCATCGGGGAGTTCTCCGCAACCGTGTTGCTCGCAACCGGTACCGACCAGTTTACGATGCCAATCGCAATCGAACGGTTCATCGGCCGGCGACTCGGACCGGCAACCGCAATGGGTGTTGTCCTGCTCGTCGTGACGAGTCTGAGCTTTATTGTCATCGACCGCCTTGGAGGTGAGCAACGCAATGGCGGACTCTGATGAGCGTCGGCTGAGCGCTGACCAATCGCCTGCTATTTCACTCGATGGGGTGACCCGAACCTATGGCGCGACGACCGCTGTCGAGGAGGTAAGTTTCGCTGTCAGCGAGGGAGAGTTTTTCACCCTCGTCGGCCCATCCGGCTGTGGAAAGACAACAACCCTGCGGCTTGTCGGCGGGTTCGAGCAACCAACAGACGGGACAGTGCAACTCTCCGGCGAAGAAATGGTCGGCGTTCCGCCGGAAGAGCGCGATATCGGTATCGTGTTTCAGAACTACGCGCTGTTTCCCCACATGAACGTGCGAGAGAACATCGCCTACGGCCTCAACTTTACTGACCCTCCCGATGGGCAGACAAAAGCTGAGCGAGTTGAGGAGTTACTTTCGCTGGTTGACCTTGAGGGCATGGGCAAGCGCGACCCTGACAATCTCTCCGGGGGACAACAACAGCGCGTCGCGCTTGCGCGGGCGCTTGCTCCCGGCCCGAGCGTGTTGTTACTCGATGAGCCGATGAGCGCGCTCGATGCGGAACTTCGCGAACGGCTGCGGGTCGAACTCAAAGACATCCAGCAGACCCTCGGCGTGACGACCCTGTATGTCACACACGACCAGGAGGAGGCGCTTGCAATTTCGGACCGGGTTGCCGTGATGCGAGACGGCCGAATTGAACAGATTGGGACGCCCAGAGAGATTTATCACCAGCCAGCAACGCGGTTCGTTGCCGAGTTTATCGGCGACAACAACGTATTTGATGGCGAGTTGGTGACCGTCCAAGAGGAGACGCTCACTGTGCGCCTAGACGGTAACCGCTCCACCGTCGTCGAGATTGAACGGCCGGAGCAAGGGACGTTTTCGGCTGGACCGCTACAGACCGGTGACCACATCCTGTTTTGTATACGACCGGAGTCACTTCTCGTCGACCACGGGGAGAATGCGCTCGAAGCGACCGTCGAGAGCACCGAATTTCTTGGTGGGACAACGCGGATACAGCTTGATTGGAACGGGAGGACACTGCTTGTCCACGGCGATAAAACTGTTGGCGAACAGACGACCATCGGCTTCGACCCGGCTGCTGCACACGTTATCGAGCGGCTGTGAGACGGAATCGTGTGCTGTGCTGATACTGCCGGACGTTACTTCGTTACCATCCTCGCCACCCTGGAGTGAGGAGAATGTTCACTCGCTTACGTCCAGTAGTCTGAGTGGCGTCCAGACCCAACCATTATGCATATTCCAGCGCGGTATCTGATATGACACATCCTGCAGACCTGATTTTCACTGGCGGAGATATCTACACACTCACACCGGATTCAGCGGTCGATACCGTAACCGACGGACGACCAGACAACCCCGACGGAGAAGCAATCGCCATCCGTGATGGTGACGTTATTGCCGTTAACACAGCCGAACAGGTTTCGATGCTCGAAGGCGTCGAAACGGAAACTATCGACCTCAATGGTGCGACCATTCTTCCGGGGTTCATCGACGCCCACACCCACATGGACATGCTGGGGCGACGCGAGTACGAGGCTGACCTCGGTGGTGCGACAGGTGTCGACGACTGCGTTGAACGGCTCCGTAAGCGTCGAGATGAAACCGACGAGGGCTGGATTCTCGGCTTTGGCTATGACGAAAGTGAATGGGATGACGGGAATGTCTACCTCGACAGGAATGCCCTCGATGACGTCAGTACGGACCGTCCGGTGGTTGCGGTGAGAGAAGATATGCACACCGCCTCGGCCAACAGCGTCGTCCTCGAAACCTACGGGAATGCCCTGCCGAGCGAGAACGTCCAGACCGAGGATGGGGAGCCAACTGGTGTGCTTGTCGAGAATGCCGTCGAGTTTCTCTTCGAGGAGTTTACCCCAAGTGACGAGCGGTTGCGTGAGTATCTGCTCGTCGCACAGCGGGTCGCAAACCAGCGCGGCGTCACCGGTGTCCACGACATGATTCGGCGCTCGAACGCACCGCGAATCTACCGAGACCTCGACATCGCCGGCGAACTCACGCTCCGGGTCCGCCTCAATTACTGGACGGACCACCTCGATGCCGTCCTCGAAACCGGCCTCCGAACCAACCACGGCTCGGAGTGGGTTCGCACGGGCGCGATTAAATCCTTCACCGACGGCAGTATCGGCGGCCGGACCGCAAAACTCACCGAACCTTACGCTGACGCGCCTGAAGGAAGGACAGAAAATAACAGTGACAACCGCGGTGAATGGGTTGTCGAACCCGAGGAGTTTCGGTCACTCATCGAGCGGGCGGACGACGCCGGACTGCAGTGTACCGCCCACGCGATTGGCGATGAGGCCATCGAACTGGTACTTGATACCTACGAAGGCACTGATGGTGATGGGTCACGTCATCGAATCGAGCACGCAGAGGTGTTGACAGATGAGCTTGTTGACCGCCTTGCTGACAGCGACGTGGTCGTGTCGATGCAACCAAACTTCCTCAAATGGGCGCGTGAAGATGGTCTGTACAGTGCTCGGTTGGGTGACCAGCGACGCGTCGACTCCAACCAGTTCGGTACGCTCCACGACCGCGGGGCGACGCTCGCGTTTGGAAGCGACTGTATGCCGCTTGACCCCCTATTCGGGATTGACCAGGTTGTCAACGGGCCGACGCCGGAACAGTCGCTGTCGGTGACGGCAGCCCTTCGCGCGTACACGAGCGGTGCGGCCCATGCCGGCTTTGACGAAAAGCGGCTTGGACAACTCTCGCCGGGGTACTGTGCTGACCTCGTCGTGCTTTCCGAATCACCATGGGAGAGCGATTCGATTGCAGATATCGACGTGAAAATGACCGTTGTGGGTGGGGATGTAGTTTTCGACGACTGTGCAAATACCGAGTGAAACACGCCACTGGATTGCGTAGCGTTTATACTACCGGACGTAAGCCTTTAAACAATCTCGGCACCCCGTGGTGGCGAGTATGTTTACGACGTTACATCCGGTAGTATTAGGCAGGTTGGCCGTCGAAAGAGAACTATGCCCGATACAACACTACGCGAGTTGCTCGAACGCAACGCCCGCCACGTCGAGAGCTTGCCGCAAGGCCATTTTGCGGCCGTTGAGGACACACAGGAGCCGGCGGCAGTTTCCATCTGTTGTTCGGACTCGCGCGTCCCACAGCAGGGAATGTGGGATGTCGAAGAGCCGGGCTGGCTCTTTACCCCGAGTACCATCGGCAATCAGGTCTGGGACCGACACAACGGCGAACTGGTTGTCGACGGCAGCGTCCTGTATCCAATCGTCAACACTGATACTCGTGTCACGGTTGTTGTCGGCCACACAGGCTGTGGGGCGGTGACGGCTGCGCTGGCTGCTGTACAGGAGGGACTCGACGCTCCGCCGGGCATCGAAAAATGGGTTGAACTGCTGATGCCCGTTGTCGAGGACGGGCTTGCCGACCCACGGGTTGATGAGACCGACGACGCGAGCCTTGTCGACCAACTGGTCGAGTATAACGTCGACCGACAGGTTGCGTTCCTTCGTGAAAGCGACGATGTGCCAGACGACGAGCGAATCGTTGGGTTTGTGTATGACTTTCAGGGTGTCTACGGAGATGTCCGTGGCCGGGCATATCTGGTAAATATCGACGGCGAAACGGATGTCAATGCTCTCAGAGACCAGATTCCGGAGGAATTTGTCGAGTCGGTAGAGCGACTCGTGTACTGAACCCGTGTATAGGCCTGACGTGATGAATAGATTGATAACCACGAATCAGTTAAGACCGAGATAGATGTCTGGTGCGCTTGATGAGGATACAGCCAGGACGCTCGCCAGCGGTCGCGAGACCGTCGGCGGGATTCTGTCTTCCGCACAGTCCCATCTCAAGCGTATCTTTATCGTATTCGTCATTTTCTTTCTGGCGGGATTCTATACGCTTCGGGAGTTCATCTGGCCACGGCTCGAACAGGACTTGGTTTACGCCCGGATGGAGCCCGGAAGCCGGGTCTACGAGGGTACGGAAATCGTCGTTACCGACCCGTTTAACGTCATCCTGATGCAGGCGAAAATCGGTATTATCGTCGGTATTCTCGGTGCGTTACCCGTTCTCATCTGGTATAGCCGTGATGCCCTCAAACGCCGGGGATTCTGGCCTGATTCGACCGTTCCACGCTGGAAGAAGGTCGCATTCGTTACTGCGATTCTCGCGCTCTTTGTCGGCGGTGTTGCCTACGCCTATCTGCTGTTTTTCCCTATCATGTTTGACTTCCTGGCAACGAACGCCATCAACGCCGGGTTTCAGGCGACCTGGTCGCTCGTCATGTGGACCGAGTTTGTCTTTTTCCTCGGGCTCTCCTTTGGGCTCGCTGCACAACTTCCACTTGCAATGAGCGCCGCCGCCCGGACGGGGATTGTTAGCTACGAAACCTTCCGTGACAAGTGGCGGTATGCTGTTGTCGGGATCTTCGCTTTCGGTGCGATGTTCTCGCCACCGGACCCGTTCACGCAGGTCATGTGGGGTGTCCCGCTCGTTGCGCTGTATTTTGTCAGTCTTGGTGTGACCAAACTCGCGGTCACCTCGAAACGCGCAAGCGAGTCCGTCACCATGCGCGAGGTCGGGGAGACTCACTGGAACAAGATTGCCGGCATTTCCTTCCTCGCCGGAGCGGCAATCTATCTCTATATGCTTGAAGGTGGTGCGCAGGCGACAAATGACCTACTCGCAGAGATTGGCTCGGATTACCGGCTTGCCGTTGGCGACCAACTGAGCGTGCTTGGTCTCTCTCCAACGGTTGTCACCCTCGTTGTTGCAGCGCTTGTGGCCGGTATCGTCGCCGTGGAACTTCTCTTTTATTTCCGGATTGTCGAACTCGAACGAAAAGCCAAAGAAGCAACACAAAAAGCGCAGGGTGAATCGACACCCGGGGAACCCGCCGAGATTGATGTCGGTGCGATGAGTGCTGGTGCGATTCGGGCAACGTCACCGGAGGCCTTTTTCGAGTTGAGCGAGGAACGCGCCCTCGCCTACGCCGAGGAGGCACTCGAAGCCGAGAACCCACAGAAAGCAAAGGCTATCTTCGACAAATTCGACGACGCCCAGGAGAAAAAGGCCGAACAGGAGGAAGCTGAAGAAGGTGAATCAGCAGAGGAGGATGAAGGCGGAGTCGTCAGTTCCACCGCTGCTGGCATGCTTGACCCGTTCACCGAAGACGAGACCACCGAGGATGACATCGGAGGGTATTACTACGATATTCGGTTCATTCTCGATTCGCTGACTTCGAAGACCATCTGGATTGTGGCGACGTTCATGGTCGTCCTCGCCGGGACGTTCATGGCGTTGTATCTCGGTGGGATTCGTCACGTCGTCGAGGCCTTCTTCAGTGGAATGCCTGGTGACACCGCTTCAGAGGTCGAAATTGTTGTCTTGCACCCTGTCGAGGCGCTGATTTTCATGTTGAAATTCTCGACGGTCCTGGCGTTTCTCTCTATCGTCCCGATTGTGCTGTATTTCGCCTGGCCGGCTATCGAACAGCGCGGACTGACGACCGGTAACCGCGAGGTCTTCTTACTCTGGGGCGGGACGATGCTCGTTGCGCTCACTATCGGCACGCTCGTTGGCTTCCTGTACCTTGCACCGACGATATTCTCCATCCTTGCGCTGGATGTCGTCAACAACTACATGGTGATTGCCTACCGAATCAGTAGCTTCGGCTGGCTCGTTATCTATCTCACCGTGGGTATCGGCATTCTGGCGATGATTCCCGCCACGATGCTATTGTTCCATCACGGGCGGATTATCGGCCGACGGCGCATGCGCAAAAGCTGGCGTGGCGTCGTTCTTGGCTTCTTTGCGCTGGCTGCGTTTTTCTCGCCGGCAAGCATCTTCACGATGTTTCTGGTCGTCATCCCCGCTGGACTTGCCTACGGTCTCGGACTGGGATTGCTTTGGGTCTATGACCTCGTCGGGAACCGGACGCCAACACGAACAGGGGAGGCAGCCGACTGAAAAACACTGATATACTCCCCATCAAAAGTATCTCCTGAATGGGGGAGAGGACGTTTCGGCAGGCGACGCCATCGGATGGGACCAGCATCCTTCAGCTTAAACGCGAAGCTATCGAGCAGATTGATAGCGATAGTTACGACGAGGAGCAACTGACCGCATGGATGCCCGACGACGGTGCAGTAGATGAGTTCAAGCAGGCCATTCGAAGCGATGTGTTTGACGTACTCGTGGCTGAGGATGGTGACGGACTGGTTGCGTACGGAGTATTGAATCTTGAGAAGGGACGTATTGATGCAGTCTTTGTCCACCCGGAGGCAACCGGAGATGGGATTGGTCGCTCGCTGGTTCGACAGTTTGAGAGTCGGGCACAGATGTACGGCATCACCGAGTTGACCATCGTTTCGTCACTGAATGCACGACCCTTTTACGAGTCGCTTGGCTACGAATTTCGGGACCGAAAGGAACGAGAGATTGCTGGCGTCGTGCTGGAATTTGCTATCGTTACGAAGGAATTTGACCTCTGATACGGGTATCACAGTGCGACAGAAGCACGCTCACACAAGTTCTGTCGTGGTCGCTGCAATTTCTTCCATTGTGGCGCTTGCCTGCCCAAGGTCGCCACGAACAGTTGAGAGATGCTCGGTCTGGTCGTCGATGGTTTCCTGGATTTCGGTTACGTGTGTTCGTAAGCGCTCGCTGTGCGTGAGTAGTTCGGCAAGCTCGTCATTCTTTCCGTGGTCCTGATAAGAACGTGCCATTCAGCGCTATATTGAGTCTTATGAACAAAATGGTTGCCATTCAGTCGGTCAGAGCTGTCCGCGAGACCGAATCAGTCCAACAGTCAGATAGACAAACGGCGTATCGAGGCCAACGAGTGCGAGTTTGAACAGGTACTGACCGACGATGAGACCAATGATGGCATCAACCGGCAGGCCCTGGAAGATGAAAAATGCGACAGTGATGAAAATCACCGTGTCGATAAGCTGACTGGTTGCTGTCGAGAGAATATTCCGAAACCAGAGGTAGTTCCCATCGGTATAGCCTTTGAGCCGATGAAAGACAATCACGTCCCAGTTTTGACTGACCAGATAGGCAAGAAGGCTGCCTGCAACGATACCCGTACTGGCTCCAAGAGTCTCAGCAAAGGCACTTTGTCCAACATCGGAAACCTCCGCTATCGGTGCCCAGATGGCCAGCCAGACGAGTACGAGCAGGACGACGTTCATCAGGAACGCAATGTTGACGAGCGCCTGTGCCTGTCGCTTGCCGTAGAGTTCCGTATAACAGTCCGAGGCAAAGAACGTAATCGCGTACGCAAACACAGCGGCAGGAACCGTAATCAGGTCCCCGGTGAGCGGCAGGCTGAAGGGGAGACCGACCGCGACAACTTTCGCGGCTGTTACCTGTGCGGTGACGAGGGCAGTGACAAACAGCGCTGCAAGGGTCAACTGTGGAATTGGCAACCCAGCAGTAGCAGATTGTCCGTCGGCTGCTTCAGTTGCCATCGGTTCCCTCCTCTACCCTGCTCTCTTCCAACCGGCCGTGTCGGTCGTCAATCTCATCGAGGATATCGAGCGTCTTCCGGATGGACGCCCTGACTGCGTCGCTTCGGTTAACGAACTTGCCGTCGTCGCCGACATGCTCATCAAGGTCATCGAGCAGTTCTTGCGGTATCTCTACGCTTATTTTGGGCATCTACTGCTCACCTCCAAGCAATGTCCCAGTTGGTACTCCTCTAATATTCTCTAAAGAGTCTTCAGCGATTCGTTGCATAATCTTCGAAGAATCTTTCGCAGGATAGTATAAAATCGTCACGACTTGTGGCGCGTGCTGGGTTTGACTGCAGTGGATGGAAACGGGAAGGAAAACAACACGGTGGCTGTCGTGAGCAAGTTACTCTTCAGGGATGATGACAGTCTCTCGTTGTTCCAGTTCGACGGAGAGCTCAATCCCGCGCTGTGGGAACGCCGATTCATCAGGTGTCTCCGGCAGGGCCGGGTCCTCGAAGAGAACAGCCGAAAGATTGTCTTTCCCGCCACGGTCGTTGGCACAGTCAATGAGCGTCTCTGCAGCAGCCGCGAGCGAGTCCGCACCGAGCACCCACTCTCGAATTTCATCATCTGTGACAACCTGCTGTCTGACCGTCTCGGCAATCGCGTCGCTCCGGTCGCTGTCGAGGTAGGATTCATACAGCGAGGAGGCATCCGTCTGTGCGTCGATGAGGCCGTCGCTCGTGACGAGGACGATATCCTCCGCAAAGAGGTCGATGCTATCCGTCTCGACGGGTGCAGTTGCAGTCTCCGGGTCCTCACGTCCGTCGCCGCCGATTGCACGGGTGATTTCGTTGCCACGCGGATGGACATAGGATTCTATTTCGTCAATCTCGCCCGCCTCGTAGAGGTCGGTCACGACAGAGTGGTCTTTCGTCAGTTGGTCTATCGACTCAGATTTGCGGTTGATGACATAGGCTCGGCTGTCGCCAACCCAGCCGTAATGAAACTCGCCGTTGACTACAATTCCGGCGACAACTGTCGTATAGGCGGGCTGTCCCTCGTGGGTGACGTATTCGAGGATGCGCCGATGAGCGGTGGTGATTGCCTCCTCAATCGCTGCCTGTATCGTTTCGGCTTGCTGGTCATTCGGCAGCGGCTCTGACAGGTCGACATCGAATCGGTCTGGTCGGCTTCGCTCTGCCCGAATGGCGACTTGTGTGAGTTCTTCCGCGATGACCGTCGTTGCGATGTAGGAGGCCACATCGCCGGCATCGTAACCACCGGCACCGTCGGCGAGCACGACGACTGCTGCCTGACTATTTGTCGGGCCTGTAGCTGTAGACACAGCGCTGGTTTCCTCATCAGCGCTTTCTCCACTATCGATTCCCTCGCCGTCAGTAGCTTGCTCGCTGTCTTCTCGGTTCGTTCCATCGCCCGCCGTTTCCACATCAACACGCCCTGCTCGGTGGCCATGGTCGAAGCAGACGAAAGAGACGCTATCCTCGTTGATACCACGGTCACGCTTTCGCTCGCCAACGTCGTAGGTCGTTGCGTAGTTCATGTTCTGGTTGTGTCGTTCATGACTCCGATTCGAACTCGAACGTAACCCCGTAGCTCGGATGGACAAGTGCAATCAGGTCGCCAGCCGAGAGTTCGTAGCTTGTCGGTGGGGTGTTTCCGTGTCTGTCCGTCGGATCCTCTCCCTGCGCTTCAAGCCGTTCTCGCCCCGTTTCCCCGAGAACGCGCTGCCAGCCCTCGCCCGTCTGGACGTAGGTTCCGTTGAGGCTTCTGTCCTGAAGGTGCCACTGGCCGTCGACGATATCAAACTGTACCTGCACAGTCGAAATATACTCTCCCTCGTCCTCGATAGCGATGGATGGCGTCGGCCCTTTTGCGAACCGCCGGCCCAGCGTATCGCCGGGGGAGATAGTGTAGTGCTCTCCTTGCTGAATGTAGGTCAGCGTCGCCTGCGCTGGCGGCGTTGGGTCGCGCGCTTCGAGCACCTGTTTCATCACTGTTGCATTCCGATACCGCTGGTCGTATGCAGATTGCGTGGCTGTTTCGACAATCTCTGCAAGGTATGGGTCACACTCGATACCGAAATCCCGCGGGTTGACGCCGTCTTTTTTCGGGACGGTTCCCTTGAGCAAAAAGAGGAGAATCTTCCCAATCGAGTAGACATCCGACCAGGGCCCTTGTCGGGCATCGGTCTCGCCAGCGTCTGCGACCTCTCGTGGTTTGTAGGGGCCGAGAATTGTCGTCCCCGAATCTTCGGCGTGCCCATCGCTATCGAAGGCCGTCGCCGTGTTGAAATCGATGAGGACGGGAACAGGGCGGCCGCCGCGCTGGGCAATCATCACGTTATCAGGCTTCAAATCACGGTAGACTAGTTCGTTCTCGTGGAGAAAGCTCATCGCATCACAGAGGTCAATACCAATGTCCCTGACGTGTTCTGTGTCTTCGAGCGGCCCAGTCCGCTCGATTGCATCGTCGAGTTCGTAGCCGTCGATGAACTCGACGACGAGCATCGGCGTCCCGTCGTCATCCTCCGTGTTCGCATACAACGACATCACATTAGGATGACCGCCCGCTTCCTCGATACGAGCGAGCATTTCGGCTTCCTTCAGAAAGTACTCCTCGATGATGTCGGCGTCGTTGCTTGAGCCCTCGTAGTTCGGGAATTTGATGGCGACCAGTTCATCGCGTTCGGTGTCGACAGCTTGGTAGGCCTTGGCAAACCCGCCCTCGCCAGCCTTCGCTTCGAGTCGATACCGACCCGCAGCGAGGTCGCCTGCCTCTGGTATTGTACTCATGTGCGGTTGGTGGCTTCTGAGTGGTTGGATACTGACGTCCTCGCCAACTTACTGGATACGGTCATCATCAGTGACTATCTGCGTCGCCTGGCTCTGTTCGGCGCGACCGCCTTCCTTGACCAGCTGTGTTTCGGCCTTGAGTTCATCGACGGGTTTGGCGTCGTCGCCGTGAATTTTCGTCATCTTTTCGACTTTCGTTTCGGCGGCCTCGACGTTTCCTTTTCCGAGTTCCGTCTTGATGACGGTTTGCTGGTGGTCGAGTTGGACGGCCTCTTTATGTTCAGCAAGCTTGTCCGGGTCCTCGGTGTATTCGACGGTAATCGTCTCGCTTGCTTCTCCTCCGCGAGCGGTGAGCGTCACATCCGCCAGCGTGAGTGGCCCTGACTCACCGTCCTGGTCTACATCCGCTGCAGCGGGGACGTGGAATTTCATCACGACACGCTGTTCTTCCCGTTCGGTAAGGTCGGGGAGTCTGACGATAGCCGTATTAGCCTCCCAGTCGAGTGAGACCTCCTGTGCCTGTGGTACTGCCCGGTAGACATCGCTGACTTCGACGCCGGGAGCGACATCGAGTTCGAGTTGGGCGTCCGGTGCAACGACCGATTTCGCCTGCTCGACGGCCTCGCCGAAAAACTCCTCAATGTCGCCGGGCTCTTGCAGATGTGTCCATTTCCCGCGGGCGGTCGTGCCGAGCGTACGGATGGTCTCTTCTTCGTACTCGTCGCCGATACCCGCAGCCTCAATGCGGATGCCCTGATTGTCCACGGCCTGTGCAACGTCGGTAAACTCGTGTGGCTCGCGGTGCTGGTCTTTTCCGTCTGATAATAAGAGAAGGCGACGGACTGGCGTTCCGTCCATCCCTTCCCGGTCCGCAAGCGATGCAAGCGCCTTCCGGGCGACCTCGATACCGTCGTACATATTCGTTCCTCCGCCTGATGTCAGTTCGTCGACGGTTTCCATCGCTTCGTCACGTGAGATATCACCCCATCGCGTCGGGCGAAGAATCTGTTCGGCGTCAGAATCGAAGGAAATGATTGTCAGATAATCCTCATCATCGAGCAACCCACAGACCCATCTAACTCCCTCGCGGGCGCGTCCAATTTTCCCGTCTTGGTGCATCGAACCGCTCGTATCGATACAGAGTGCGATATGCCGAACAACCCCGTCCCCGTCGCTCTTTCGACCTGGTGTAACGTCGACGGTTCCCGTGACGGTCGTTCCCGTCGGCGGTACGTACGGTCGGTTGAGCTCCGTCGTCATGTGCGGTGGCATACCAATGCTGTTACCGCGATGTCGTAATGTATCTTTTCCACGACGCCTTGACAGTCTGACTGGCGGCGCCAATCGAACGGACTTTTGGCTCCCAGCGCAAGAAACGGGTATGGATGTTATCGTCGCCGAGGAAGTCAGCAGGCGATACGGTGAGACCGTCGCACTCGATGGGGTCTCGATGTCAGTCGGTGAAGGCGAGGTGTTTGCACTTATCGGGCCGAACGGGGCTGGAAAGACGACGCTCGTTCGGGCACTTACGGGAACAACCGACAGCGATGGGAGCGTTCGACTGTTCGGCTCGGAGCCACGCCGTGTCGAGCGCGAGCGAATTGGCCTGTTGCCACAGAACTTCTCGCCACCCGAGCGGCTCACTGCTCGCGAACTCGTTTCATTTTACGGTGGCCTGTATGATAATCCGCTCTCGGCCGATGAACTGCTCGCCGAGGTTGGAATGGAAGAAAGCGCGGACACTTACTACGAAAATCTCTCGGGAGGCCAGCAACGTCGCACCTGCGTGGCGACGACGCTCGTCAACGACCCAGACTTGCTGGTGCTTGACGAACCGACGACCGGTATCGACCCTGCAGGACGACGGCGGCTCTGGCAGTTGATTGAGAACCTGGCCGACAGCGGCACGACGGTCTTTATTACGACACATTATATGGAAGAAGCACAGCAGTTGGCCGACCGCGTTGGCTTGCTTGCCGATGGCGAACTCGTTGCGCTTGATACCCCGAGTGCGCTTATCGACGAGTACGGGGGCGAGAGCCTCCTCTATATCGATGGGACCTTCGATAGCGCAGTCGTTGAGGCCCTCTCATACGATGCAACGCTCGAAGATGGTCGGTTGACAGTCCGGAACGTCAGCCCGGAAGCTATCGGCACCGTCACGCAAACGCTCGAATCCCATGCCCATTCGTACGATTCGCTCACCTGGCGACAGCCGGATTTGGAAGATGTCTACCTGGCGCTCACCGGGCAGGCAGTCGTCGGTGGCGAAGCCCTCGCTGATGCCGTTCCAGCCGACCCACTGGTTTCGACGGGAGGTGAGGCGCAATGAGCCGATTTGGTCGGATTCGTGCCGCAACAACCGCTGGCTGGCATAGCTTTCTCCGCCGGCGGACAGCCGTCTTCTTTACGTTCTTTTTCCCTGCCATCATCGTCGTCATCTTTGGGCTGCTCGTTGAGACACAGGCTGGCGACGGTGGGTTGTTTGCCGAACCTGCAGAGTGGCATATCGCGGGCTATATCACCGTCGTTGTGCTCTTTACCCCACTGTCACGCGTTGGTAGTGAAGTCGCGAGACATCGGACGGGAAGTCAGTTCGAAAAGTTGGCAACGACACCGCTTCGGCGCTGGGAGTGGCTGCTTGCACAGACGGTCGTCAACACTGTCGTTATCGGGATTGCGTCGCTGTTACTGGTCGGCTTATTGCTCGCCGGAACCGGTGCACGGCCGCCTCTCTCTGCTGAACTTGTGTTGGTCCTCCCGCTTGTCGTCCTCGGCGTTGCCCTGTTCTGTGGCGTCGGCGCGATGCTCGGTGCGCTAGCGGATTCCCAGGATGGCGTCATCGCTGCGAGCAACGGCATTGCCATTCCGCTTTTTTTCCTCTCGGAAGCGTTCGTCACGCGGGAGATGCTTCCCGGTTGGCTGCCTGTCGAATTCTCCCCTGTGACACATCTTGCTCGCGGCCTCCGTGAACTCACATATGTCGAGGGAACAGCAGGGACAATCTTCCCTGCAGCGTGGCCCCTGCCGGAGCTCTACTCGTATCTCCTATTGCTCGCAATCGGGGCTGTGATATCCTTTACTGTCGCTGCTCGGTTGATTCCACGGACGGATTAGCATTTATAGACAATCCGACCTCACCGAACGGTTACCATCGTCACACAGCGTGGACAGGTTGCCGTCGTCACCCGTTGACCGCGTGCCGTTCGATAATCGATAACAAGCTCCGTTTCAGGGACCGGATTCTCACAGTGGGGACACCGTCCGAGAACCGTATTATCGGCAGTCATTGTTCGCCTCCACGAACCGCAATCATATCCTCAGTTTAGCGCTTAGACTCAAAAGGATTCGTCAGACGGCTGTCTGACCGCCATAACTCTATTTCGTATCAGAACGAAAGAATAAATGCAGGGGGTTCCGAGGTATGAACAATGAATCTCCCGTTTGACGACGAATTTCTCCAACAGCTGATAGATGCTGTCGGTGTTGGCGTGGCGATGTACGACATAACGGGGCGATTTCAGTACGTGAATAAGACGTACGCCGAGATGCTGAATACGGACAGAGAAACGCTTTCAGGGGCGACAATTTGGGAGGTTAACCCACAGTTTGACGAATCCAAATTTGAGGCCTACTGGGAGTCATTTTCATCGGGCGAAACGCGGTTTGCCGAGACGATTCACGCGTACGGTGAGACGACAGTACAGGTCGGGACGGCGACTACCAGAACGACGGTCGACGGAACGACGTATCATATCGGAACGATTCGGGATATTTCGTTGCGAAAACGGCGGGAACTGCAGTTGGAACAACTCAACTCGGTGACGGCTGACCTTATTGAGGCGAAAAGTCGTGAGGAGATTGCACAGCTCACCGCCCGGACGGTAGACCACATTCTCGACTGTGATGGCACTGTTGTCTGGTTTGTAGAGGGTGGTCAGCTTCAGCCGCAGTCGGTTATCGCCCACAACGGACTCAGCTCGCCGGAGCCCTGTTCGGTCGAAAGCGACACCGTCGTCGCCGAAGCGTACCGTCGGGGTGAAGTAGTCACTGACGAGCGACTGGACGAGAACGGAGGTGGCGAAACTGCTGTGCAGGGCCGCTGGTCTGAAGTCGCCGTTCCGCTCGGTGAAGACGGTATCCTGAGCATCGGCACCCCAGAGACGGACGGTTGTACCCAGACCGACCAGTATCTGGCGTCGTTGATTGCCGCAAACAGTGCAACCGCGCTTGAGCGGCTTGACAACGAAAGACATCTCGAACGGCAAAA
>LKNH01000136.1 GCA_001564135.1 Halobacteriaceae archaeon Tc-Br11_E2g27
CGAAACGGAGGTTGATGAAAATGCCGTGTTGCTTGGCAAAACCTCTCCACCACGGTTCCTTGAGGAACCCGACGACATGGGTGGCCTTTCACCACAGAAACGGCGAGAAACAAGCGTGACGATGCGGTCCGGCGAATCCGGTGTTGTCGATACGGTCACGCTGATGGAGGGTGAGGACGGCTCGAAACTCTCCAAGGTCTCGGTTCGTGACGAACGGATTCCGGAACTCGGCGACAAGTTCGCATCACGACACGGGCAGAAAGGCGTTGTCGGCCACCTTGCTCCACAGGAGGATATGCCGTTCACGCAGGAAGGTGTTGTTCCTGACCTCGTGTTGAATCCACACGCGCTTCCGTCACGGATGACGGTCGGCCACATTCTGGAGATGATTGGCGGTAAAGTCGGCGCACTCGAAGGACGACGCGTTGACGGTACGCCATTCACGGGCGAGGACGAAGAGGACCTGCGGGATGGACTCGTCGAAAACGGGTTCAAATCGAGTGGGAAAGAAACCATGTACTCCGGAATTACCGGGGAGAAAATCGAGGCCGAGATTTTCGTCGGCACCATCTTCTACCAGAAACTCTATCACATGGTGTCAAACAAAATCCACGCCCGCTCGCGCGGTCCTGTCCAGGTCCTTACCCGCCAGCCGACCGAGGGTCGTGCCCGTGAGGGTGGACTCCGTATCGGGGAGATGGAACGGGATGTCTTCATCGGTCATGGCGCAGCACTGACGCTCAAAGAGCGATTGCTCGATGAGTCCGACCGTGAACAGATTCATATCTGTGGCAGCTGTGGGATGGCAGGCGTCGAAAATGTCGAACAGCGCCGAGTGTATTGCCCGAACTGTGATGAGGAAACGGACATCCATGAAGTGGAGATGTCCTATGCGTTCAAACTCCTGCTCGATGAGATGAAGGCACTTGGAATCGCCCCGCGGATTGAACTGGAGGATGCAGTATGAGTCAACAGGCACCAAAATCCATCGGCAAGCTGAATTTCGGGCTGATGAATCCCGAAGAGTACCGCGATATGAGTGCAACCAAAGTCATCACCGCTGATACCTACGACGACGACGGGTTCCCCATCGATATGGGGCTGATGGACCCGCGACTCGGCGTGATTGACCCCGGACTTGAGTGTAAGACCTGTGGGAAACACAGCGGCTCGTGTAACGGCCACTTCGGCCACATCGAACTCGCTGCCCCGGTCATTCATGTTGGCTTTTCGAAGCTTATCCGCCGACTCCTTCGCGGTACCTGTCGTGAATGTTCACAACTGCTTTTGAACGAAGACCAGAAAGAGGAGTTCAGTGACCGACTTGACCGAACCCGTGACCTTGGTCGTGACCTGAACGACGTAACCAAAGCAGGAATTCGACAGGCTCGGAAATCGGACCACTGCCCACACTGTGGCGAAAAACAGTACGATATCCGCCACGAGAAACCAACGACCTACTACGAGGTTCAGCAGGTTCTTGCCTCCGATTATCCGGCACGCATCGCGA
Source organism: Halobacteriaceae archaeon Tc-Br11_E2g27 (assembly GCA_001564135.1). Taxonomy (GTDB): domain Archaea; phylum Halobacteriota; class Halobacteria; order Halobacteriales; family Haloarculaceae; genus Halovenus. Next base: position 1,511 of record LKNH01000136.1, read on the forward strand.
AAGCAATGGAGCCAAACGAGGAAGAGGATAAAGAGCGAACCACACCGACTGACCTCGCAGATGAAACGGGGCTTGACGTTGGCCGCGTGCAGGAAATTCTCTCTGGGGATTTCCGCCCACGAGAAGAGGACCGACGCGCCATCGAATCTGCGCTCAGCGTCGACCTGACGGAGGAAGATACGAACAAGCTCATGCCCTCCGATATCCGCGACTGGTTCGAAGCTATCCCGGACGAGGACATCGAAGTGCTCGGCATCAACTCCGAACTCTCCCGGCCGGAGTGGATGATTTTGACGGTTCTTCCGGTCCCCCCAGTCACCGCCCGGCCATCGATTACGCTGGATAACGGACAGCGTTCCGAGGACGACCTGACACACAAGCTGGTCGATATTATCCGTATCAATCAGCGATTTATGGAAAACCGTGAGGCTGGTGCGCCACAGCTGATTATCGAGGACCTCTGGGAACTCCTGCAGTATCACGTTACCACGTTCATGGATAACGAGATATCAGGAACGCCACCCGCCAGACACCGCTCCGGTCGCCCGCTCAAAACCCTCTCTCAGCGGCTGAAAGGGAAGGAAGGACGATTCCGTGGCTCGCTCTCCGGGAAACGCGTAAACTTCTCGGCCCGAACGGTCATTTCACCGGACCCGACGCTCTCGCTGAACGAAGTTGGTGTGCCAAATCGTGTCGCAACAGAGATGACACAGACGATGAACGTCAACGAGCGAAATCTCGACAAGGCACGCCGATATGTCGAGAACGGACCCGAAAGCCACCCTGGTGCGAACTACGTCAAACGGGCCGACGGTCGTCGGCTTAAAGTGACGGAGAAAAATTGCGAAGAACTCGCAAAGAAAGTCGAACCTGGCTGGGAGGTTGCCCGCCACCTGATTGACGGCGACATCATCATCTTCAACCGGCAGCCGTCGCTGCACCGGATGTCAATTATGGCCCACGAAGTCGTCGTGATGCCGTATAAGACGTTCCGGCTCAACACGGTTGTCTGTCCGCCGTACAATGCTGACTTCGACGGGGACGAGATGAACATGCACGCCCTCCAGAATGAGGAAGCGCGTGCGGAGGCTCGCGTTCTTATGCGGGTGCAGGAACAGATGCTCAGCCCGCGTTTCGGTGAGAACATCATCGGTGCCATTCAGGACCACGTTACTGGTACTTATCTGCTAACCAACCAGAACCCACTGTTCAACGAGACGCAGGCACTTGACTTGCTCCGAGCAACGCGTATCGATGAGTTGCCAGAGCCCGATAAGGTAATCGACGACGAGGAGCACTGGACTGGTCGGAGTATCTTTTCGGAACTCCTGCCAGCAGGACTCAATCTCGAATTCACCTCTTCAGCAGGCGATGAGGTCGTCATCGAAGATGGAATGCTTGTTGAGGGAACCATCGACGAGGATGCTGTCGGTGCGTTCGGTGGGGAGATTGTTGATGCAATCGCCAAGACTTACTCGCGAACGCGCGCTCGAATCTTCATTAACGAGGTCTCCTCGCTTGCGGTTCGAACCATCATGCACTTTGGATTCTCCATCAGCATCGATGACGAATCCATCCCACCGGAGGCACAGGCACAGGTCAACGAGGCCATCGAGAACGCTAACGAGCGTGTCGAGGAACTTATCGAAGCCTACGCACAGGGCGATCTCGAATCGCTCCCGGGTCGAACCATCGACGAAACGCTCGAGATGAAAATCATGCAGACGCTCGGTCAGGCACGTGACAGCGCCGGCGATATTGCAGAAAAACACTTCGCGGACGACAACCCGGCAGTCATCATGGCTGAGTCCGGGGCACGTGGGTCGATGCTCAACCTGACGCAGATGGCTGGCTGTGTTGGACAGCAGGCAGTTCGGGGCGAGCGAATCAACCGTGGCTATGATGACCGGACGCTCAGCCACTTCAAGGAGGGTGACCTCTCGGCGGAAGCACACGGCTTTGTCAAACACTCCTATCGTGAAGGGCTCGAACCGAAGGAGTTCTTCTTCCACGCGATGGGTGGCCGTGAAGGGCTTGTCGATACAGCAGTCCGAACGTCGAAATCCGGCTATCTCCAGCGACGGCTCATTAACGCGCTGTCCGAACTGGAGACACAGTACGATGGAACGGTTCGGGATACTTCGGATACTGTCGTCCAGTTCGAGTTCGGTGAGGACGGCACGTCACCGGTTGAGGTATCAAGCAATCAGGACGAGCCGGCAGTTGATGTCGAACAGATTGCCGACCGCGTCCTCAACAACGAGTTTGAAAGCGAAGATGAACGATCGCGGTTCATGGGCGAATCACAGCCGCTCACGAACCTCTCCGAGCACACCGACGACTGGTGGCTCGCACAAAGTGATGACTGAGGTGAGACAATGACAGGATATGACGTAAGCGAAACAATCGAAGCCCGTGTCGAGGAGACGACGCTCCCGAAGCGACTTCGAGAGGAGGTGTACAGCACGCTCGAATCCCGCGACGTAACCGACGAGGAAGCCGAGCAAATCATCCAGGCAACGGAGGCCCAGTATGAGGACTCACGTGTCGACCCGCTCGACCCCGTCGGGACCGTCAGCGCCCAGAGTATTGGTGAACCCGGAACCCAGATGACTATGAACACGTTCCATTATGCGGGTGTTGCGGAAATCGACGTGACACAGGGGCTGCCACGGCTTATCGAACTCGTCGACGCGCGTAAGGAACCGGATACGCCGATGATGACGGTCTATCTCGAAGACGAATTTGCGGATGACCGTGAACGGGCACACGAAGTTGTCTGGAAAATTGAGGCAACGAAGATTCTCCAACTTGGTGATGTCTCTACAAACGTCGCAGATATGCTTGTCCAGGTTGCACTGAACGAGGATACGCTCCGAGAGCGCTGGCCGACAGTCGATGACCCGGTGGAGGTTGCAGAATCTATCGCAAGTACCATCGAGTCGAAACTCGGCGTCGATACGGTCCAGCGTGGCCTTGTCATCGAGTTTGGTCCAGACCAGCCATCGTATCGCGACCTGTTGCAACTCGTCGAGGAACTGCGCGAAATTGTCTTCAAGGGAATCGAAGACATTTCACGCGTCGTCATTCGCCGGGAGGAAACCGACGACGGCGAGGAGTTCATCCTCTACACTGAAGGGTCGGACTTCGGCGATGTCCTTGATATCGAAGGGGTTGATGCCTCGCGAACGACCTGTAACAACATTCACGAAATCTACCGGAACCTCGGTGTCGAGGCGGCCCGCGAGGCAATCATCGAGGAGACGATGAACACGCTTGAAGAGCAGGGGCTTGACGATGTGAACATTCGTCACCTGATGCTGGTTTCGGATATCATGACGAACGAAGGAACCATCGAATCTATCGGCCGGCACGGTATCTCCGGAGCCAAAGATTCCGTCCTCGCACGAGCGGCATTCGAGGTGACGGTCAATCACCTGCTTGATGCAGCGATTCATGGCGAAGTCGACGACCTTGACGGCGTGACGGAAAACGTCATCGTTGGCAAACCAATCAAACTCGGAACCGGAGATGTCGACCTGCGGATGGGTTCCGGCAAACAGGCTGACTGAAATGAAAGTCACACTGACCGACGAAGCGCTGCAGTTGGCGGGCCTGTTCGAACAGGAGACGGATGCGACCGTCCGTGACTGTGTCGTCGATGAGGATACCGACCGCGTTATCTTCCTTATCAAACCGGGCGAGATGGGACAGGCCATTGGGTCCGGCGGCGAACACGTCAAGCGGCTCGAAGAGCAGATTGGCAAGTCTATCAAGCTCGTCGAAGACGCGGACCGTCCAGAGGACTTGGTGGCGAACGCGCTCGCGCCCGCGGCTGTCTACAATGTCACCATCAGCGAGGACGACGAAACAATCGCCTACGTGGAGGTTGCCGATGAGGACCGCGGCGTCGCAATCGGTGCAGATGGGAAGAATATCGATGCCGCCCGAACACTCGCAAGTCGGCATTTCGATATCGACGACATCACATTCACCTAACGGCTCTGTTTTTTCCATAGCGGTCGCTTCCGGGTCTAATCACAAACGAAGTACGTTCGCTCCCAGTTACAGTTCGCCGAGTTTGCGAAGCAGGTGGCCGCGGTATTCTTCGTCAGCGCGGACGCCTTTCAGTTCGAGGACACGGCGTTCGAGTTTGTCGAGCGCGACGCGGAAGGCCGTATCTGCGCCGTAGCCTTCGCCGCTTGCAGCGACCTGTTGTTTGTTCGTGCGGAGGCGAATCTGACACTGGATGAGCGGCGTGCCACGCATTCGCTCTTTGTGTTTCTGGAAGCGCACGTGTGCGTGGTGGACTTGCATCTTCTTGTATTTGTCAGAGACTTCGCCGATTCGCTTTCGGATTTCCTCACGGGAGAGGGTATCAAGCAGGTGGATGTTCGTAATCTGGACATCCATGTGCTCCTCTTCGGTGTAGGTGAGCGCTCTGAGCACGTCGGTTTTGGTGATGATACCAGCGACGTAGCGGTCATCGTCGATTGTGACAACAAGTCCGGCGTAGTCATATTCAAGCATTCGGTCGACGGCGTCAGCGACTGACTCGCCGGTGCTGGTCGTCTCAACGGGACTGTTCATGATGTTCGAAACCGGGATGTCGAGGATGCGGTCTCGGTCACCGGACCGGTCGCCTTTCTGCTGGCGCTCCATGTCGCGGATAGCGAAATCGGCGATGTCGTGGGTGGTGACCATTCCGGTCAGGCGGCCGTTATCATCGACGACTGGGATGCGGGAAATACTGTTTTCCCGCAGCAGGTTAATCGCTCGACCGATGTTGGTGTCATCGTTGACCGAGACGACATCTTCGGTGTAGATTTCGTTGACGGTCAGCGCGTCTAGGTTTTCGAGGACAGCTTCGAGGATGTCATCTTCGGTGATGACGCCCCAGAGGTTGTCGCCTTCGAACACCGGTGCGATTTTTGCGCCGCTTTCGACAAGCACGCGGGCGACTTCTCGGACACCATCGTGTCGTCGGACGCGCGGAGCAGAGCGAACCAGGCTACGGACCTTCGCGCCATCTTTGATGTGTGATTGAACCAACTGTCGTTGGTTGACAATCCCCTCGTATTCGCCGTCATCCGTGACGACAATCCCTTTTGGGTTCTCGCGCTCGAAAAGTGAACGGACCTTTCCGAGCCGCTTGTCGGCATCAACCTCGGCAAATTCACGTGTTGCAATGTCAGCAATATCCATCTCTACCAACTCTTCAACGCGTGGCATCATCAAAGTTAGTTTTGTCTCTGCACGATGAGAATCGAGCTAGCCAGGGTGCGTAACAGCGTGTCACATCCTGCACCTCATACTACCGGACGTAAGCGTTTAAACAATCTCGCCACCCCGGGGTGGCGAGTACGTTTACGAAGTTACGTCCGGCAGTATCAGTCGAAAACCGGGTCTTTGTGAAGTACCTCGGGGGCAAGTGGTTCGAGAATCAGATATTTTCGGCCTGCTCTATCTGTAGACGCGGAACCGTTCGGGAACCGCAACCAGTTCAGCAACCAGTACAACCGAACTGGCCACCACTACC
>LKNH01000137.1 GCA_001564135.1 Halobacteriaceae archaeon Tc-Br11_E2g27
ACTGTACCGTCGAATCAAACAGTGACAGACATCCCGAGATGGATACTATCGTTCCGGCACAACTGGCAGCGAGGAACTGGCGCCGGTTCATATTTTCAATCCTGAAAGTTCACGCGTCAGAGATAGTTGTTTTGACTGTACCAGTAATCTTACGAAGCCGTTGTCTCACCTTCTTCATTGTCGCCGTAGTTTGTCTCAAGAAAATCAATAATCTGTGCTGATTCGGCCATCGTCGCCCCGTAGTTCTCGTCGACGAGCACCGGGACGACCCGCTGGCCAGAGACACGTTTGACTTCGTTTCGGCGGGAGTGTAATCCCTCAACCCAGACGCTTTCGAAATCGAGGTCGAGGTCATCGAGTTTGTCGACGACGAACTCACAGAACGGACAGCCTTCGAGCCGGTAGAGCGTGCGTGACATACCCGTGACAACGGTGAGATGGCTATTAAACGATTGGTCGGCCCGAAACTCACCCCTGGGAGTTTAGTTAATTCCTTCCGAACAGTTGTCCATGTCCGAGTCAGAAGAACTCGATATTCTCGAAGCGCTGGCGAACTTACCGACGATGGCACATCCAGTCGCCTCTCCGGACGGCGACCGGGTGGCGCTCTATTACGATATTAGCGGTCGAAACGAACTGCACGTTCTCGATGTCGAATCAGGGGAGCTCACACAGTGGTCAGATGGGCAGGTCCCACGAAACGCCCGCTGGTTCGTCGACTGGACCGCCGACGGCGAACGCGTCCTCTTTCATCTCGATGACGATGGCAACGAACAGAACGACATCCACGTTATCGACGAGACAGGAGCAACGGAAGCCGTCGTCGAAATCGACGGGCAGGCCATCTTGAGCGATGCAACGGACGAGTTCATCTATTTCGCCTCCAGCCGCGATGGGCAGATGAACCTCTATCGGCAGGCCTTCGACGCCGACGAACCTGAAAAGCTCACTGAGTACGAGCGGGCTGTCTGGGGAGGGGAACTCTCGCCAACGGAAGACAGCATCGCCTATTCGACGAACGAAACGGATGATTTCGACAACAAGGATGTCTACGTGGCGAATGCTGATGGCACGAACCCAGGGAATCTGGAGATTGGTGAGGTTGGTGCCGAAGCCGCCCCGAACGATTGGGGTCCCGACGGAGAGCGACTTCTAGTGACCGACAATACCGAAGACCTCGGCCGTCTCGGGGTTTACGACCTCGAAAGCGACGAAATTAGTTGGCTCGGTAACGGACGCTACGAGGAAAGCGGCGAAGTATTTTTGCCTGATGGCAAACGGGTGCTCGGCACTCGCTCACGAGATGCCGAAACGATTCCAATCGTCTACGATCTTGAAACCGGCGAGGGACGAGAGCTTGACCTTCCTGCTGGCGTCGCCAGCTTTGGGATGTGGGGGTATCCGGTGCTTGATGATGACCGAGTTCTCGTGACGCATACGACACCGACGACCCGACCGGAGTTGCTTGAGTACGACCTCTCGACCGACGAGTACGAGGTACTCGTTGAGGCTGAGTATGGTCCGTTCGAACCGGACGATTTCGCCGACCTTGAGTACTTTACCGTGGATTCAGATGGCGTCCCCGAGACCCGACAGGCTGCCGTCGAACACGAGCCATACGAGGAACTCGAAATTGAGGCGATGCTCTATGATTCGGGACAGCGACCATCCCCACTCATCGTCAATCCACACGGTGGGCCAAGAGCCCGCGATACGAAGTCATTCGACCTCTACTCGCAGGTGCTCGCTTCCCGTGGTTACTCCGTCTTGCAGGTGAACTACCGCGGGTCGACTGGAAAGGGCCGCGAGTTCGTCGAGACGCTCAACGACGACTGGGGTGGGGCCGAACAAGGCGATGTCGTCGTCGCTGCCGAACACGCACTGGAAACGTATGACTGGCTGGATGACGAGCGCGTTATCGTCTTTGGTGGCTCCTATGGTGGCTATTCAGCCTACTGGCAACTCGTGCAGTATCCCGACTTCTACGAGGCTGGCATCGCATGGATTGGCCTCACAGATTTGGCAGACCAGTACGAAAACACGATGCCTCATTTCCGCACCGAGGGAATGGAAAAATATCTCGGCACCCCCGAGGAGAATCCGGAGCTGTACGAGGAACGCTCGCCAATTACGTATATCGAGAATCTGGATGCACCGGTGCTGGTCGTCCACGGTGTCAATGACCGACGGGTACCTGTCTCACAGGCCCGCCTGTTCCGTGACGCGCTCGATGAAGCTGGCTACGAAGAAGGAACCGACTACGAGTACGAGGAACTCGGCGAAGAAGGACACGCCTCAACAGACCAGGACCAAAAACTCCGGATGTTCCGACTGCTCGATGAGTTCCTTGCCCGTCGAATCGGGACGGAGAAGCAGTGATTTGATATTACCTTCGTAGGATATATCTAATATTTTCTTTGTAGGAATTAATCAAGCACTAAATTGCCTTCATAGGAAAATATTCCAGATAGTACCTTTGCGGGCGTTAAATATTACTAAGCGAGAGAATTGTACTATCGCTCAGCTCTGTGTAAAAGTGTTACCCCTGCCTAGGCTTTTGTTTCCGGCACGCTACTGCCTGAGTATGCCACCGAAAACTGGGGAGGAGATATCTTCGTTCGAGGCGCTGTTGTGTACGGGGGAGACGTTCAATTCAACGTCGGTTCGGGATGTCTGTGAGGACGGGTGTGTGCTGGTCTTTTTCGGCTTTGCGTTCAGCGCGATTGCGGAAAACTGGTGGAAACAGTACGACAGAAAGGGGTGGGATGAGTTTCCAGTCCCGGTCTACGGTATCAGTCGGGATGGGCCGTACGCACAGAATGCGTTCATCAGATATCTCAACAGCCCGTTTTCGATGTTCTCGGATACGGATGGTCAAGCAAGCGAGGCGTTCGAGTTGCTGACTGCGCGCGAGGGGATGGCTGGAACGTCGACACCGATGCGGGCGGTGTTTGTCATTGATGGGGACAGAACAGTCGCTTACCGGTGGATTGCGGATGATTGGATTTCGCCAGTACCCCGCAAAGAGGTCGAAGCAGCCGTCAGACGGCTGTCAGACGATGGGGAAAACATATAAGACGGCCACTGCTAAACCTGTGTAAATTATGGATTCGCTAATTGACGATGCTATCGACGAGGCCGAGGAGGAACGGGAGGAAAAACAGGGTGAGACGGGGGCCACCGGGGAGCCAGCGACGTCGGGAACGATGACAGACGACGAGCTCGCGTCGATTGTCAAAGACCTCGAAACGAAAATTACTGTGGTCGGCTGTGGCGGTGCGGGTGGGAACACCGTCACCCGGATGATGGAAGAGGGAATCCACGGGGCAAAGCTTGTCGCCGCTAACACGGATGCCCAGCACCTTGTCGACGAGGTGAAATCAGATACGAAGATTCTCATTGGAAAGAAACGAACTGGCGGCCGCGGTGCGGGTTCAGTCCCGAAAATCGGTGAAGAGGCCGCACAGGAGAACCTCGAAGATATTCAGCAATCAATCGATGGCTCTGATATGGTCTTTGTCACGGCCGGACTCGGCGGCGGAACCGGAACGGGGGCCGCTCCCGTCGTCGCACAGGCCGCACAGGACGCTGGCGCGCTCACGATTTCGATTGTGACGATTCCATTTACCGCAGAGGGAGAACGCCGGCGTGCGAACGCCGACGCTGGCCTCGAACGACTCCGCTCGGTCTCCGATACCGTCATCGTCGTGCCGAACGACCGCCTGCTCGATTACGCCCCCTCCATGCCGCTGCAGGACGCCTTCAAAATCTGTGACCGCGTCCTCATGCGCTCCGTAAAGGGGATGACCGAACTCATCACGAAACCCGGGCTGGTCAACGTCGACTTCGCCGACGTTCGTACCATCATGGAAAACGGCGGTGTCGCCATGATTGGTCTCGGCGAATCCGACAGCGAAAACAAAGCACAGGACTCGATTCGCTCTGCCCTCCGCTCGCCGTTGCTTGATGTCGAGTTCGACGGCGCAAACTCCGCGCTCGTCAACGTCGTCGGTGGCCCCGACATGAGCATCGAAGAGGCAGAGGGTGTCGTCGAGGAGATTCACGACCGCATCGACCCGGACGCCCGCATCATCTGGGGTGCCTCCGTCAACGACGAGTTCGAGGGCCGCATGGAGACGATGATTGTCGTCACCGGTGTCGAGAGCCCACAGATTTACGGCAAAAGCGAAGTCGAGCAAGAACGCGCCGCCAAGCAGATGGGCGACGATATCGACTACGTCGAATAACGCAGTCCGTTTTTTGTTCCGCCACTCCGAGAGAGCGATTGTTATCGGGAGCAACTGTCTCATTCGAGAACTATACCAGAAACAGAAAAAAGCAGTAGCGGCTAGCTCGTGACATGACGACCCCAGCGACGCTCGACCGTGTCAGCTCCACCAGCGTCGAGTTTGTCGGTACTGACTCACAGCATGGATACGTCAGTGGGTCGGAGACTGGTTCGGTGAACGTCCTCGACATTGATGGAGCGCTCACTGAGGAAATCCCGCTTGGTGACCCACTTCCCGACCGAGCGGTCGACAGCGGCGACAGCTATCACATCGGGGCAGCAACGGAGACAACCGTTGCAATCGTCTCTGCTGAGACCAGAGAGACGATTCACGAAGTTGATGTGGGCAATCCTGTCGACACGATTAGATACGCCCCGGACCAATCACGTGAGTAAGAAATGGCAGGTAACAGACGAACCAGAGTTATCGTTTTCGCTATCCTCTGTCTCCTCGTCCTTTCGTTAGCTGTGCCAGTCGTCAGCGGGCACGCCTATCTCGAAGAGTCGGACCCAGGGAACGGCGACCAACTTGAGGAGGCTCCTGACGAGCTAGCGCTCTATTATAGCGGTGATGGCGTCGAAATTGCGGATGTCGACATTATCGGCCCTGACGGAACCGACGTAAGCGGGGATGCAACCGTTGACGAGGCAGATTCACAGGTCGTTCGCGTTCCGGTCGCTGGAGCAGACGAGACGGCGGAGGGAATGTATGTCGTTGAGTGGGAGGTACTCGCCAATGACGGACACACGATATCCGGTTCGTTCTTTTTTACTGTTGGCGATGGTCCGGTCGACCGTGAGGCGGTAATCGAGGCACACGAGGACGATTCCGACGGAGGGATTGCCTGGATTGAAGCTGGTGGCAAGGCGCTGTTGCTGGTCGGTCTGCTTGGAACGATTGGTATCGGCGTGGTTGCAACTGCTGTTGTCTATCCGGTGATTGACCGCCACGGACGGACGCGATTGGGTGAGGTAGTTGACCACCAACTCCGACAGGCCGTTGCGACCAGTTCGGTACTCTTAGTTGCCGGGCTGGCGATATTTGGGGGCGTACGAACTGCCCAGCGAGGCGGCCTAACAGCCGAGACTGCAGTTGATTTCCTCGGTACCTCCGTGGGAGAAATCTGGCTGGCACAGGTTGTCGTCGCGGCGACCATTGTCGTCGTCTCGCTGCTGGCCCTTCGTGGTCTGGTCAACCAGCTCATCTGGCTGACAGCAGCCGTCGGTGGCGGCCCGCTCATCGTGTTCGGCGTTGCTTGGAACAGCCATTCGGCAACGGCGATTGATTTCGTTCAGGGGCTTGTCGTTGATTTTGTCCACCTGCTCGGCGCAAGCCTCTGGATTGGGGGGCTGGTTGTGCTCTCTCTGTTTACGTCTGCAGTAATCAACAACGTCGAAGAGAGTGACCGGACGCCTCTGGTTGCTGGGGCCGTTCGCCGATTCTCGCTCGTTGCAATTGCAGGTGTCACGCTTTCCGTTTCGACTGGTCTGGTGCTCGCTGACTGGCATGTCGGCTCCGGGACGGGGCTAACTGAAACGCAGTATGGTCTGGTGCTCTCGGTCAAGCTACTCGTCATCGGTATCGCGGTTGCGCTGGGTGGGTACAACCACCTGTTGTTACGCCGGCGTCTCGACCCTCAGGCAACGGGTCTGCTCGATGTCGTTTTTCGAACGCCGCCAGCTAGAACCGATGGCGGGGAGACTGGAAAAGCGGAATCGACTGGAAGCACACGCGCTGTAACACTCCTCGAAAAGAGCGTTCGGTTGGAACTGGTCTTGCTCCTTGCCGTGATTTGTCTCTCGGCTTTGCTTACATCTGCGGCGACTGCAGCCGTCGTCGTCGACCAGCAGGGCGAAGAAATCGAGGTTCAGACCGTTACCGAGGAGCTTGATGACGGGATAACTGCTGAACTGACTGCGTTGCCGGCAGACGACGTGAGCGGCGACCGATTCACGTTCGATGAGACCGATACCATCGTCTTTGAAGCCACCTTTGAACGGGACGGGGAGTTGCTTTCGTCTGACCGCCCGGTCGAACTACTGGCGACAACCACAGACGGCGAGACACAGTTTACCGTCGAACTGAGCGCGGACAACGGGACCTACAGCACGATGCAAGCGTTCCCAACGTACGGTGATTGGGAACTTCGCTTGACCGGCGAGCCGACTGACTCGCTCGAAGCGGTCTGGTTTGAAGCGTATGTGATGCCTGATATCGAGGACCGCGTGCTCTCTCATGGCGACCACGCTGACGACGGACATGACCACGACAGTGGGCAGAGCGACCACGACCTCGCTGATGATGACCACTCACATGACAGCCATGCTGATGGACACGACCATGACCACGGTTCGCCGCTTGATTCACCGTTGCAACTCGCTGGGTTGCTGGTGGTTCTGTATGGTGGGCTCTGGGTCGGATACGAGACACACTCTCTACGGCAGTACGAATCTTGATTTTGTGTCATAGAAGTCGGCAAACGAACGAGGAACCGGAGCATGAAAAACCTCAGAGCAATAACTATCCTCCGATGACACTCCCCTCCATCGACGCACACACCCGGCGAGGATATCTCAAACGGCTCGTTGCCGTCGGTGGGACAGCAGCGCTTGCGGCTTGTGTCGAGCTTTCACCTGGTGACGAGGCGGTGCCGACCGGCGACCCCACAAACCGTCCAGCCAGTCAACAC
>LKNH01000138.1 GCA_001564135.1 Halobacteriaceae archaeon Tc-Br11_E2g27
GACACCTCATCTCCTTTTTCAACATCGTATGCCTGCGCCCACTCCGCTGGGAGCGTCATTGCCAGCGTCGACGGGCCGAGCCGTTGCACCTTTCGTGTTTCCATATACCCTATTACTACTCCGTCCGACCTTAATCTTATCCATACTTCCTAAGTTTCAGAGGGAAGAAGGCTGCTACCTGCCAAATCCCACATAATCGTTCATTATACAACTTCCATCAGGCGCGTCTCGTACCGACCAACGCGAACACGTTGCCACCCACGAAGGGCCTCGTCAGTTGCATTGTCGCCCGTATCCACTCGGAGGACGCCAAGCGAATCGAGCTTCCGCCGTGAAGCGACAATCTCTACCGAACAGCGGTCAAGGACGGCCGGAGAAATCTGGTGGTTTCCGCGTCCAAAGATGAACCCTTGTCCGCCGATTGGGGTAACGACCACGACGTTTTTTTCACCCAGGTGGTCGAGAATGTCCTGTTCAGCACCATCAGCAACCAGCAGTTCACCATCGCGGTAGACATCAACGCCGAGTGGTGACCCGTCGATACCAAGTTCATCTTTGATTGTTCCGACCGTGCTGCCTGGGCCAAGAACGTATGTTACCCCCGATTCAACCTCTGAGACAAATCGCTCTGCCAGTCCATCAACTGTTCCCGCACTCATCTGTTTGCTTCCCTGTCGCTGGTCAGCTACCGGAACCGTTGCAAGCGCCCGCAATTCCGTCCGAACCTCCCCCTCCCGGTACTCATCTTCGTCGATATCGTTGATTTCTGCGCGTTCGGTCGAGTCGTAGGTGACAGCGATGTGAGCCGCCGCTTCCGGCGTTACGGCAAACACGGATGAGTACACTTTCACCCCAGCCGGTACACCGAGGATTGGCGTTTCATCGTCTTCCTCAGCGAGGGTTTCGGCGACATCCACTGCCGTTCCATCGCCACCAACAAAGAGAATGAGCGATACATCGTGTGCAAGCAACTCACGAACGCCACGCCGAGTATCAACAGCAGTCGTTTCCCCTGCCGAAGGGTCGAAAACCACCGTGTGAGCAAAGCCTGCTTCTTTTGCTTCTGTTTCACCCATCAACCCACCGCACGTATACAGGTCGATATCGTCGGTAATGTCTTCGAGCTCGACGAGCATCTCGCGGGCCCGGTCGGGCGCACGCATCTCCGCGCCGCGTTCCCGTGCCTCTGTTACTTTTCCGTCGGTACCTTTCAATCCAACTCGGCCACCCATTCCTGCAATTGGATTGACGACGAGGCCGATTCGTTCCATTGAGCGTTTCTAGGAATGAGGCTGGCAAAAGCCAACCGAACCAACTCTGATTGTCGTTTTTCCGTCACTCTCCCTCAAACTCCGGTGTTCGGCGCTCAACGAACGCACTGACTCCCTCGCTGAAATCAGCGGTCGGAAACACCTCCTTCAACGCATTGACTTCGTTTTCAATGGCCTCATCCATCGTTCGGTTAAGGCCGTGTTGAACCAGTGATTTTGTTTGTTTCAGCGCCACAGTTGGACCTGATGCAACCTGGTCGATAACAGTCTGTGATTCCTCATCGAAACGCTCGGTTGGATACACTTCCTGCACAAGCCCAAGGTCAGCGGAGTCCTCAGCATCAAGGATTTTATCACGGAACACCAGATTCTTCGCCGTATTTTCGCCGACCATACGCGGAAGCAGATACGACGTGCCTGAATCGACCGAAAGCCCGATTCGCCGGAAGCCAAAACTCATCTCAGCGCGCTCACTGGCAAGAACAATGTCGGCTGCGATGGCAAGCGAAGCGCCAGCACCGTACGCTGGTCCATCCACTTTTGCGATAGTTGGCACCGAACATTCATAGACGGATTGGACCGTTCGGTTGACAGGCTCGCCAACATCTTCGATAAGCTGTTCCATATCGGCGTCAGTTGAGACTGCTTCAAGCATCGATTGGATGTCCCCACCTGCACAGAACGCTTCGTTCGAACCCTGAATCACTAGACACCGAACATCACTTTCTTCGACCTCAGCGATGGCCGCTTTGATTTCTTCTGCCATCTCAATCGAGAGGGCATTGCGCATCGCCGGATTATTGAGCGTGATTGTTGCCGTTTCACCCGTTATATCAAACCGCAGTTGCTCACCCATATCCGCTCAGATGACCACCGTCTGAATAAAAGGTCCGCTCCATGACGTAGCCTTTTTAATCTCTTCGGTGGCGGAATCAGCGATAGATTCAGCTCGGGACATGGAAAATATAATAAAAGCGGTATGGTGGTTTCTCAGTACTCCCGTTCGATGAGATACTCTGCAATCTCACTGAGAAGGCGATGGGCTTCGTTATCCGGCAGCACTTCGAGGTGCTGTTTGCCGCTCTCTACAAGCTCGTGTGCTCGTTTTCTGGCGAACTCGATGCTACCAGCCGATTCGAGAATCTGGACCGCTTCGTCAATCTCGGCTTCCGTTACTGCCTCCACTGAATCCGTATCGACGAGCGAATCCACATCGACACCCTGTTCGCGAGCGTGAACCGTAATTAACGTCTGTTTGTTTTCAACGAGGTCGCTGCCTCGTTGTTTGCCGAGTTTTTCTGTCGGCGTTGTCAGGTCAAGCAAATCGTCCTGAATCTGGAACGCGCGACCAATGTCGAGGCCATAGCTGTGCAGCGAGTCGAAGGCATCCTCGTAACCGAGGATAATTGCCGGAATACTCGCAGCAGCTGCATACAGGACAGCGGTCTTGAGCTCAACCATTTCGAGATATTCGTCTGTCGTAATGGCAGGCCGGTTCTCGAAATCGATATCGAGCGACTGTCCTTCACAGATTTCGGTACATGTCGTCGCAAGTTCCGAGAGTGCGCGTACCGACTGCTCCGACGTTGCACCGGTATCGAGCATGTTTTCGAACGCCTTCGAATACAGCGTATCCCCTGCAAGGATGGCTGTCGAAAGGTCATACTCGCGGTGCACTGCTGGAACGCCTCGACGCATATCGTCATCATCCATTATATCGTCGTGAATCAACGTGAACGACTGGATGATTTCGATGCTGACAGCAGCCGAAAGGACATCAATCGGCCGTCCATCGACAGCAGGGAACTCCCGGTAAGGTTCGGACCCAGGCTCGACATCAGCGAGTGCTTCGGACGCGAGCAGCAAAATTGTCGGACGGAGTCGCTTTCCGCCGGCCTCAAGCAGGTATCGCGAGGCTTCATACAGCTTTTCAGGGTCATCAATCGGAAGGTCTTCACTGATAGCCTCGTTGACTATCTGCCGCCGTGTTTCGAGGATAGCCTCGACTGTGTGCTGCTGAGCCATAATTTCACTCAACTAGCTGAATCAGGTTTCCGTTTCGGGTTACATGCAGGTCCCGACCGTATGTGTATCCATTGTTCTCTGCGAGGTTGACATAGTGCGAGAAGCCACCCATATCCTGGTGGGCAGGGATGACATGCTGTGGCTGGAGGGCATCGAGCATCATGTAATGACCTTCCTGGTTCAGGTGGCCTGAGACGTGGATATCGTCGTAAATTCGCGCGCCCTGCATGCCGAGGAGCTTTTCGGACTGGTAGCGCTGTCCCTCGTTTGTCGGCTCCGGAATGACCCGTGCCGAGAAGATGACTTTGTCACCGTCATCAATTTCATACGGCGTTTCGCCCCGACCCATTCGCGTGAGCATCGCACGTGGTTCGCCCTGGTGGCCGGTGACAATCGGGAGGAAGTTCTCCTTGCCCTCGTTCATAATGCGTTTGAACGTCCGGTCAACGGATTTTCGGTGTCCGTACATTCCCAAATCATCAGGGAACTCGACGAAGTCGAGTCGCTCTGCTGTCCCCGAGTATTTTTCCATCGAACGGCCGAGCAACACCGGCTGACGGCCGATATCGTCGGCAAATTCGACGAGCGATTTCACACGGGCGATGTGTGAAGAGAACGTCGTTGCGACGATACCACCGTCGTAATCTTCGATGCTGTACATCACATCTTTCAGGTGTCGGCGGGCAACGGCCTCGCTCGGTGTCCGACCTTTCTTGCCTGCGTTCGTACAGTCCTCGATATAACAGAGGACACCGTTTCCTTCGCGCCCAATCTCGCGGAACCGCTCGATATCGAACGGGTCGCCGATGACCGGCGTGTGGTCGATGCGTTTGTCAAGCCCGTAGACGATGGCTCCTTCCGGGGTGTGAACGACGGGATTGATGGCATCGATAATCGAGTGGGTGACGTTCACGAACTCAAGTTCGTTTTTATCGCCGATGCGCATCGTCTCGCCAGCCTCCATCTTCACGAGGTCGTTCTGGACGCCGAATTTCTCCTCGCCCTGAATCTGCTGTTTGACCAGTTCAATCGTGAATGGGGTTGCGACGATGGGTGCGTCGTATCGGTGAGCCAGCTTCGAGATGGCCCCAATGTGGTCAAGGTGACCGTGTGTTGGGACGATAGCTTTTACATCGCCTTCGAGTTCGGACATCACGCGGTCGTCCGGAATTGCACCCATGTCGATGAGGTCGAGCGAGTGCATTCGCTCGGTCTCTACGTTGTCGTGAATCAGTACCTTCGAGAGGTTCAGGCCCATGTCGAAGATGACGACGTCGTCGCCTGCGCGAACTGCCGTCATCTGTCGGCCGACCTCTTCGTATCCGCCAATCGTTGCGATTTCGATCTCCATGCGTATCACGCCGAGGCGCTCGCCCTGCGTGGATACGACCGGCGCGCAAACACGACCGGCTCCCCGGTCGCGACGCTTCCGACGTGCTGTCGGTCGACCACCGTCATGGATATGGCCCAACAGGCCACAGTCCAGTCAGCCGGTGTGTCGCCGGTCGCCCACATCGTTCCCAGGGCGACCGTTCGCTCGGATAGGAGTATCTCTTACCGCAACGGTTAAAAGAACACTGGTTACGTGACGAGTTTAATCCGAGAGAGGGTCATCATCCCAGGAGTTCCCCTCACTCTCGGCCGACTCCTCCTGCCCATCAAGTTCCTCAAAGTCGGGGACTTCTTCCTCGTCTGTAACCTCAGCATCGAGCGCTCCGACGCCCGTCTCGTCAACCTCGTCGGGCTCTGCCTGTTCAATCGGCGGTTCATCCGGTTCGGTGTCGGTCTCTTCCGTTGCTCCAAACACAATTTCTTCGGCGGATTGCTCAGGCTGTGGAGACGCCTCCTTTGCAGGCTGTTCCTCATGCTCTTGGTCCTCGCTAGTTGGCTGGTCATTGCCTTCACTGCTGCTGACTGCCTGCGCTGTGGCTTTTTCTCCGTCGGCTGAGCGACCACTGGCATCTGCTTCGTCGAAATCCGGTTCTAGCACTGCTTCTGCGGGAGATTTTTTCAGTGTAACATCCCGCATAGTCACGCCTTCCAGGTCGTCGGAGAAATCCGTGACCGACACATCGACGGTTTCGACACCGTCGTTAATCCCTTTCGAGACGGCATCGGAGATGAGTTTGAACGTGATACTGAACGTCCCGACCAGCACCAGAGCGGCTCCAAGGCCGGCAACGAGCAACCCTCCACTCAGTGCCAGGATATCCGGGCTCTCCGCATCAAGCAGTGATTGGAGTTCAGGGCCAGCAAGAATCGCTCCAAGCGTTACGCCGCTTCCACCGAGTAGAAGCATGAGGAAAAAATAGCCGAACAGTGTGCCGCCATATTTGAGACTGGCTCCAAGACCTGTCGTTGACATACCGATGCGAAAGGTAACGACCCACTAATAAATTTCGTCGCCCGGTCACCGAATCATCGTTCCTGCCTCACCGGAATCAAGAAACTTGGCAAGTTCATCCGGGTCGAAAATAGCTGCTGGCGTCGAAAGCGCAAGCAACTCTTTGACTTTTGCGGCCATCCCGCCGGTCACGTCGGTACTTTCACTCTCTCCCAGCACGTCGGACACAGCCTCATATGTCGTTACTTCTTCGATAACTGCGCCCTCATCGTCAAGCACTCCGGGTACCGTCGAACAGAGGCCGACACGCGTTGCATCCAACAGCCTCGCGAGTTCGACAACCAACTCGTCACCGCTGATGATGGTACTGCCGCTTCCTTCGTGTATCAATACATCCCCGTGCAAAACAGGAACGAACTCTTCCAGAAGCATCGCTTCGATGGCAAGCGAAGCAAGCGAGAAACTGGAATCCGTTCGGCGGGCAACCGAGAGTGGCCGAACCGGGAGTGCGGGAACCTCTGCCTCCTGTAACCGGTCGACGACCGCCTGATTGAGTTCACCCATTGCACGGTGAATCTCGACAATTGCGCCGGCATCTGTCGTTCCATCAGTTGTTGAGACGCCGTGGCTGGCCGCGGCAGCGTGCCCAAAACTCCCGCCCCCATGGACGATAACAACGTTCCCCTCACAATGGTCCGCAATGGTCTCGGCAAGGCGGCCAAGCTGTTCTTCTGCAACGGTGTAGGGCTGGTCTTTATCGGTAATGACACTGCCTCCGAGTTTGAGGACGGTCACGTCCTCTGTTTGCTGGTCACTCATTGCCGTCGTCCTCCACCCGAACACCTGTCGTATCAAGTCCTGCTCGGAACGCGTCCTCACATCCCGGTGTATAGCCGAGTGCGGTCACACTCTCTGGCGTCGGGTCAAGCGCAACCATACAGCCGCCGCCACCCGCGCCAGTCAACTTCGCACCGAGCGCACCAGCATCTCTGGCGGCCCAGACCATCGCTTCTAGCGACCGTGCGGAAACTCCCAGCGCCGATAACAAGCCATGATTGATGTTCATCAGACGGCCAACTTCCTCGATATCCCCCTCAGCAAGTAGTTGCTCCCCTTCACGAACGATATCACCGATTGCCTCGACAGTCGAAGCGGCAAACTCGTATTCGTCTCTGAGCGCACGAACGCCGGAAACGAGCTGTCCCGTATCGCCTGCTCCGCCGTCATACCCTATCACGAACGGCAGGTCAGGCGTCTCAATTTTGCGGCAATCGTCCCCCTCGACACGGACAGCCCCACCCATCGTCGAGCAGAACGTATCGGCTCGTGATGCC
>LKNH01000139.1 GCA_001564135.1 Halobacteriaceae archaeon Tc-Br11_E2g27
AATTCTTCGTTATTTTGCTCGAAAGCATTCTGTGTACTTGCAGCATATCCTCGACGAGCGTGTGAGAGGTTTGCACTTCCATCTTCATCCATAGCATTCACAGTTAGTACATCTGTATTATAATCGGAACCAACTGCGACACTTCCTACATTTTCTGGACCGCCATCATGGGTTAAAACAGTACCATCTTCATCCACTTGTTGGGTCACAGCTCGAGATTTTGAGGCCCACACATCGTCACTATCGTTTCCGTAAGCACGGGCAGAAAACCTTTCACTCCACGAATTTCGGTATTCTTCACCTTCAAATTCATAACTTTCATCGAGATATTCCCCCTGCACTGTCCGAATCGAATCAGCACTGTTGAACTCGTATCCAGCGATGATTTCGACACTGTTAGTCTCCCCAGGGTCGAACTCAACTGATTCAGCAGGCCATGCACCACCGTAGGGTTCTGGAATCTCGACCGTGTGGGTTTCGCCTTCCACAAGACCGTCTACGACCAGTTCGTTATCCCGAACAGCATCCCTATCCCAATCAGTGAGGCGCTCGACCTCTTCTCCGGCAGAATCAGTGACGATGATTTCGTCGCCAGTCAGCGCGTTTTCGTCATTCATGTTCTGCTGGTAGGGGTATAGCACGACACTGTTCTCGTCGGCTGGCAACTCAACGGGGAACGTTTCCTCGATAGTATCCCCCGAACTTGGTGCATAAGCGGAAAGCGTCAGCTCATCTTTTTCGATATTGGATGGGACGTCAATACCAGCAAACGTCAAGGAGAGTTCGTCACTTGTCTGTGCTTCTGCCGCCCCTTCATCAAGGACGTCCCCATTGTCATTTGTTAGCTGGAATTCGATTGTATCGGAGGCAGGTTCACCACTCTCGCTGGCTAGCTCCACCTCTCCGCCTACAGCCCCACCGAGTTCAAAGGCGTCCTCATCGAGCGAAAGGTTCTGAATCAACAACGCTGCATCCGCCGGTTGTGTGTCGTCAGTCCCAGCGTCATCACCGTTTGTCTCTGTCATGTTGGGAGATTCTTCAGGTGTGTCCGAACCCAGGAACACAGAGAACCCAACGAGGACACTCGCACTGACCGTAAGCACAACAGCGAACAGAATAATCTTCCGTAAATGCATCTACCCGCCCGTTCGCTCGTCCCACTATATAAAATCAATCAATTGAACAGCACGAACAACTGAAACTATGCCGTGACACGATAGGTATTCTTCCGAACAATCTCCGTTGCGTGACACGACGGACAGGTATACTCTGTGAGTTTCGTTGTCTCGTCATTGTGGTTCATCCGAGTGTCACAGCGAGTGCAAGTTGGCATTACAATCATGATTAACGATGGGGGTACTATTAATTATTATCCTATTAGGGCATATAAACACATATCCATTCTTGGTATGTTCGGAAACAAGTAAGTACCACGAACAATTATGCAATGCGGAGAAGATTGTGCTTTTATGGCAGACAGGGAACAGGTAGACCCATTCATACCGACAGTCGAGCTCGCTGAAAAGATACGAACAGGTGCGTGTTCGCCAACAGCCGTTGTCGAGCAATATCTTGACGAGATAGCCGCACGCGACGAGGAAATTAACGCGTATGTGACGGTCACCGACGAACTCGCGCGTGAGACCGCTCAGACCGCAGAACAACAACTCCAAGAGCGCCAGGACATCGGACCGCTGCATGGCGTACCGATTGCGCTAAAAGACCTCCGCGATATGAAAGCCGGCGTTCCCCATTCATTCGGGGTGAAACTTGTTGGGGAGATGGGCTATGTCGCCGAGCGAACGTCGGCTGTTGTCGAACGGCTCGAAGACGCCGGAGCAGTGATTATCGGGAAGACAAACACACCTGAATTTGGACACAAAGGCGTGACTGACAACGAGTATATCGGGCCGACAGCCTCACCGCTCGACACTAACAGTAACGCAGGGGGTTCTTCCGGTGGGTCAGCAGCAGCGGTAGCCGCAGGGATGGCCTCCGCCGCGATGGGTAGCGATACCGGCGGGTCAATTCGAATCCCGGCAGCAGCCTGTGGTGTGTTCGGACACAAACCATCCTACGGACTTGTCCCGCTCGATTCACGGCCGAACGCGTTTGGAACGAAAACACACCACTCCGTGATGGGACCGCTTACTCGAACTGTTGAGGATGCAGCCCTGATACTCGATATTATTACCGGCTATCACCCACGAGACCCCGGAAGCGTTCCCGTCGATATCGATTTTCAAGCAGCGGTTGACCAACCAGTTGATGAGTTGAAAATTGGATACAGTCCTGATTTGGATGTCTTTCCTGTCGAATCGGAGATTGAACAGGCAGTCTCCACATCGGTTGATGCGCTCGCAACCGCGGGAGCGACGGTCGAACGCACAGAGATTGGGCACGGGGTTAGTCTCGATGAACTCTGTGAGACGGTCGAAACGACATTTGCAACCACGTTCGTCGGTGTCGCAGCCGTCGTCAAAGAGACAGTGGGGATTGACCTGCGGAACTATCCTGACGCAGTGTCCGAGAGTCTATTAGAGTTGCTTGCAGTGGGCGACGAAAAAACGGTTGAAGATGTCGCCAAAACAGGTATCGTGCGAACGCAACTGTTCGATGCGTTCCAGGATTTATACGAGACCTACGACCTGCTTGTCACACCGACGCTTGCAACCGGACAGATGGACCTCGAAACCGACCAGGGACAGGACTGGGAACTGGCACTTACATGGCCGTTCAACTGGACAGGCCATCCAGCTGCGTCCGTTCCAGCGGGTCGTATCGGGGACAATAAAGGTGTTGCCGCTGCACAGATTGTTGGACCGCAGTATCATGACGACAGAGTGCTTGCCGCAAGCGCCGTTCTCGAACGGGCGAGGCCGTGGCACGAGCAGTATCCACGATGATTCCGGGTCAAGAAGAAAAGAGTTGGTAAAAAACGACTACTGCGGCATAATTTCGCTGTTCAGTTCGGCTTCGAGTTCGCCATCCGGAGACATCCAGACGAACAGCACCTCCTCACCGGGAGCAACGGTATCATCGCCTACCAGAAACTGTGCAGTATCGCCATCGGAGATAGGGTCGTCCGTGGTCGGTGCCCACGAATCGAACAAGCCGCCTTCTGCAGGCCTGAGTTCGATAGAATGTGTGTTATCAGGTATCAGTTCGTCCCCCGTGTATTCAACGGTAAACTCCGAGCCACCGGGTGTATCATCATCGCCACCCGGCATATCGGTTTCCTCCCGGTCAATAATCGTAAATTCCCCATCAGGGACCGATACGTCGTCATCGTCATCGCCAAGGCAACCAGCAAGCCCGGCAACTGTGCCAACTGAAACGAGTCCGGCAGCGACAAAACGTCTTCTGGATGAGTCCATGGTCATAGATTGTTCGGCTCTATCCACATGATTCATTGGGTATAAAATAAAGCTAGTGGCAATTATACGGCAGCTACATCGACAGGTGTGGCAAACAACCAACGGTGGTTAATGTGCTCGCACCAACAGCAGTATATGCACGTCGGGATTATCGGTGCAGGTGCTGGCGCCTGTGCGACAGCGTATGTGCTTTCAAACACGACAGACGCGGAGATAACACTCCTCGAAAAGTCGGGTGGCGTCTGCGGGCGTGCGGCGACCCGACGCCGCGATGAGATTACGTACGATTACGGTGCAAATTACGTCAAATCGAAGGACAAACGAGTAACAGAGCTGCTGACGGAACAGCTTGATACCTCCGGGCTTGGCGAAATTACCGACCCGATCTGGGTCTTTGATAACGACGGCGAAACCGCACCGGGACGCGAGTCCGGGCCGAAACGATTGACCTACGAACAGGGGTTAACGCAAATTGGAAAGCGACTGCTCGCCGAGACTGATGCAACGGTCCACCGCCGAACACGGATTGTTTCGCTGGCAAAGTCCGATACTGGGTGGACTGCGACGGATGCCGAACGGACAGACTGGGGACCGTTCGACCTGTTGGTGGTAACCCCCCCGGCACCACAGACCACAACGTTGCTTGAAAATACCGACTGGGAAAGTGAAACCAGAGCAGAGTTGATTAGCTTAATTGATGGCGTCGATTACCGGACAATCTGGACCGCCGTCCTGGGCTATCAGTTTCAACTTGACCGCCCATACTACGGTCTCGTTAACCCCGGTAAAGACCACGAAATTGGATGGATTTCCCGCGAGGAATGTAAACCAGGCCACGTTCCGGATGGTCAATCGGTGTTGATTGTACAGGCAAATCACGAGTGGTCACAACGACGGTATGATGATGACCCTGCAGCGAATGTCAGGGCGCTTGCAGAGATGACGGCGGAGATTATCGACGACCAGCGACTCACAGAGCCCGCATGGACCGACCACCAAGGATGGCGGTATGCACTCCCCGAGGGTGGCGCACCGATGGGTCTGCTTCGGAGTGCCGAATACGACGGACTATATTTCACCGGCGACTGGGTGGCTGGAGAGGGCCGCATTCACGCTGCACTTGCAAACGGGCTAGAGACGGCAGAGCGAATGGTTCGCACTTACTGGTGAGACCAGCTTACGATTCATGACAATCAGTCACACGCGGGCTGGCACCGCCATGAGGTGTGTCGCGCGTCCGAATTGTGGCCGGGTGAACCGATTCAGTTGCATCGTCAACGAGAACAACCTCACCCGGATTTTGAGGGAGGCGGTCTACAAAATTGCCGTCAAGATAGGTCGGTTGAATTCGTTCAAGCGCGTCGATATCCGGCTGTGCGGTCAGTCGGTGAGAACAGAGAATATCAGCCTGTGACAACGCCACTGGTGGCAGCGCGCTTGGTCGCTGCGTCGCTGCGACGAGGCTGACCCCCGGCGCACGGCCGCGTGTAAGCAGCGTTCTCAGAGCAGATTCTGCGATACCATCGAAAAAAATGTGTGCTTCATCAATCAAAAGCCATGGCAAGTGAGTCATCTCCTGAGCAATCCGTGCCTGATAGAGCAGTTGGGCAACAGCATGGGCAACTGCGTTCATTGCTGGCTCACTTAATCCAGAGAGGTCAATAACGGTCGCGTCGCCGGTTGAAAGGGTCTGTATTCCAAGCCCATCCGTATCGAAGACGTTCCATGATTCAGCAAGTGCAAGATGATTCAGTGCTGTACGCCGTTCGGTATGCGGGGCATCGCGTCGTTCAATATGCGTTCGCATTGCATCAATAGACCCGCATTCACTGGCTGCTTGCCAAACAAGACCGCCTGCACCACTCTCCGGAGCGAGCGAAAGCAGTCGACACCACGAACGTGGGCCAAGCGAGTTTGGGTTAACCTGTGGCTGGCGACAGAGATCGGCCATGACGTCAGAACCATCCCCAGAGGGAACAGCTGTTGCAAGCGTCGTGAACACCCCCATCGGATCCAGGATAACCGGTGCAATCCCAGGTGTTTTGGCGAGTTCCTCTGCAATGACACCTAACGTATAGGATTTGCCGTACCCACGCTTCCCGACGACAATCATTGCGTGGGGGCCATCGACATCAACTGTAAGCGGCGCTCCAGCACTCCCGTCTCGTGCGCGATACTGGCCGATGTGTGCTGTCGGGCCAGCAGCAGTAGTCCGACCGATGAGGAAAGTCACGGAGCGAGTTGCGTGCGTCTCTGCATATAAATTTGAGGGAGAAAAGAAGCGTGCCGTTCGTCACTTACTGACCGCCATCAGCGTCAGATTGTGAGGATGCATCCGCCGCAGAGAGAGCAGCAACGTCGGCATTCGTGACCTCCCGGTCATCGGGTAACCTGTCGATACAGTCATAGCAGAGAAAATGTTCGGAGCCATCAGCTAATTCGAGTTCGAGACCACCAGTCGGTTCGTGGTTGAACGTCCAGATGTTTGCAATGCCGCCACCGATGGTGACGGAGTCCCCGCAGCCATCGCAGGGTTGACTAGCCATACAGCCACGTTTGGGGCCAGGATGCAAAGTCGTTTCCGTAGGGCCAGGATGCAAAGTCGTTCCACACAGCGCTCCGAGCACGGAGTTTTTATCCGTGGCTATCCCACAGTTAACTGGTGGCGATGACGAGCAGTTACCCCCGCTCAGCCCCTTGTGATGAGAACTTTTGACCGAGCCACCACCTTTCATTGCGAACAGCTAAAACGGAGCATCCGCTGACGAGCGTGATTGTCCATCCTCTGCAGTGGTAACCTCCCCATCCCACCCAGACAACCCACAAGAGAGGCTCTCAACGCGCCCACCGAACGCCTCGAATGACGTAATCAGCTGTGCCGCTCGGACGCTTGATTTGCCGTGTGGACAGACCGTCACAACGTGGTCTTCATCCGCAACTCGTTCAATCTCGGCGGGTAACTGAGCAAGCGGAATGTTGATGCTCCCTTCGATATGCTCTTGCTGGTATCGCATCGGCGACCGAATATCGATAATCAAGGGCTCCTGACCGTTGGTGCGCGCTGCTTTCAGTTCAGCTTTGGAGATCTCGCCATCCATCACTGGAAATCATGCACTGCAGCACAAAACGCTTGACGACTTCCCGTAAATCGCCTCGGGGTCAAGCCCCGAGGCTTTCGCGTGGACTCCCGTTCTATGCCTCAACCGAGGCAGGGGGTACGTACTCCCCGCTCACGTTCAGCGTCCCGCGATTCAAGCGCACATCTACGGGTGCGCCTCCATCGTCTGCGTTTTGCCGACGACGGAGATACTGCAAACCGATGTTCTTGGAAGCGTTGTAATCGGCGTGGTTCTCATACCCGCACTGCTGACACTCGAACGACTCCCCGTTACGGTTATCGTCGTGGGTAAACCCACACGTCGAACACCGCTTCGACGTGTTGCGCGGGTCAACCTGCACGGCTTCGACGCCGTGTTCTTTGGCTTTGTATTCGACGTACTCGTAGAGGCGTCGAAACGCCC
>LKNH01000140.1 GCA_001564135.1 Halobacteriaceae archaeon Tc-Br11_E2g27
CCCGCCTCCTCGACGGCTGATTTGGCTGGAATCTCACCGTAACCCTCGATATCGAGAATCGGAACTGGCTCGATAGCACGAACGGCTTCGGGGTCGAGTCCGTACTCCGATAGCTCGTCGGCATCGGCTTTGACCTCCTGCAGGGCCACGTAGTCATCCGGGGAGTGTGCGGGAACGGACATGACAACACCAGTCGCGTTGTCCGGGTCGACAAAACTGGCGGGGAGAATCGGGAGTTCGTCGCCAGTGACTGGGTTTTCGACCGTCGTTCCGACGAGTTCCTCGCCAGCGAACGTTCGTTCGACAGTTACCTCGTGATTTTGGTATTCGAGTTTCTCCGCCGCCTCTTCGCTGACAATCCACGGTTCGTCGTCGACAGTTGCCTCAACGTAGGTGGATTCGGGGTTGACGTACGCGTTGGTGACACCCCTGACGGTTTCGGGTCGAAGGGTCGCCATCGGATAGATTGTTCCCCCGCTTTCGAATCGAATGAGCGTGTAATCCTGGTATTCGACCTCTTCGCCTTCGAGCAGGTCGTGTGTCGTGACCGGGTTTTCCTGTTCGGTGCAGTATTTGACCGGGTGCAGTCCTTTTTCCAACAGTCCGCGGTCACGCAACGACTCGTATTGCCACGTAATGAATTTCGAATAGCGGTCGTCGTTCGTGGTAAATTCGCGCCGCCAGTCGATAGAGAGACCGAGTCCGTTGATGCCGCGTTTGTAAGAAACGTCTGCGTCTTCGATGAAATAGCGGGCATATCCCATCGGCGTTTCGAGCTGCTCGAACTCGTCTTCGGTGACGCCAAAGGCGTTCTGGAGGGTATCAAGTTGGGCTTCCTCGCGTTTTTTCAGGCGCTCGACAGCACCGACAATCGGCGTTCCGGTGACGTGCCAGGCGAGCGGAAAGAGGACGTTATCGCCCTGCAGTCGTCGGTACCGAGCGTAGACATCGGGAACCGTATAGGTTCGAGCGTGACCGATGTGCATGCCACCGCTCGGATACGGATACGGCGTCGTAATGAACGTCGCCTCTTCGTCATCCGCCGGGTCGGCCTCATACCGACCTGTCTCTGCCCAGCGTTCGCGCCAGCGCGTCTCAATCTCTTCCGGCTGGTAGTCCATACATAGCGGTCAACGCTCAGGGATAAAAATACCTGTATCTCCGTCTGCGGGGGACGTTCGTTGGAAAAAAGAATCGGCCAGCCTCAGGCGAACGTCCGGGATACCTGCTCGTCTTCCTCTTCTTTCTCGATTTTCTCGTAGGCGTTTTCGAAATCCGCCATCGTCACTTCGGTCCGGTCATCGCGGATAGCGAACATCCCGGCTTCGGTACAGATGGCCTTGATATCCGCACCGGAGGCCATCGTCACCTGTCGTGCGAGGTTTTCGAACTCGACATCGTCGGCGATGTTCATATTGCGGGTATGAATCTGGAAGATTTCGCGGCGACCCTCTTCGTTCGGCTCGGGAACTTCGATGAGCCGGTCGAACCGGCCCGGACGCAAGATTGCACGGTCGAGCATATCGAAGCGGTTTGTTGCCGCGATGATGCGGATTTCGCCGCGCTCTTCGAAGCCATCCATCTCGGCGAGCAGTTGCATCATCGTCCGCTGTACTTCAGCATCGCCGGACGTTTTTGAATCCGTCCGTTTTGCTGCAATTGCGTCAATCTCGTCGATGAAGATGACCGCAGGCTCGTTCTGTCGGGCGAGTTCGAACAGGTCGCGGACGAGTTTGGCACCTTCACCGATGAACTTGTGGACGAGTTCGGAGCCGGCCATCTTGATGAAGGTAGCGTCGGTCTGGTTGGCGACCGCTTTTGCAAGCATCGTTTTTCCGGTCCCCGGTGGACCGTGGAGGAGGACGCCTGCTGGGGGTTCGATGCCGACCTCTTCGAACATCCCTGGGTTGCGAAGCGGCATCTCAACGGTTTCGCGAACCTCATCAATCTGCTCGTCGATTCCCCCGATATCCTGATAGGTGACTTCGGGGCTGCGGTCGACCTGCATCACGCGGGCACGCACATCCGTCTCGTCGTCGAGCGCTTTGACAATAGAGAGCGAGTTGTTCACTGCAACCCGTGAGTCGGGTTCGAGGTCCTCGCGCATCTCGTCGGTGACCTCGGTCAGCGCTTCCTGATTATTTCCGTGCTGTTTGATAATGACTCCTTCGTCAGTCAACTCCTGTACCGTCGCAACGAACAGCGGCGACTGTTTGAGTTTCTTGTTCTCGTGGGTCAGTCGCTCAAGTTTCTGCTGGTATTTGTTGTTCTCGGCGTTTGCATCCAACAGTTTATCGCGCATCTCCTCGTTTTGACTTTCGAGGACCTCAAGTCTCTCCTGCAAAGAATCAATTTTCTCCTGCCGTGACGCTTCGTCGTCGTACGGCATATCCACATCGTCCACAGTGTCAGTCATTACACCTATATAACGCGTTCAATAATAAGAGGCTTCGGGTCGGTGTGTTACTCTCTCTCTCCTGTGTGTACCTGCTCCGTTTGCCGGCTCTTTTCGTACGTTGCTGATTGTAGATTGTTCGTTGTCTCCCGAATAACCAAAAGTAATAAAACACTATAGAAAATATTATTAATGTGTATCTCGGAGTACTGGTATAATGAGTGCCACGCAGACACGACCTGACCCAAATCAGCGTCCTGAAAACTGGGAGGCAGTGAAGGAATTGCCGCCGAGTGCGAAGCTCGTTGCAAAGGTGCTTGAGTATAACGACCGGATGACACAACAACAGCTTGCGACCGAGACGATGTTGCCTACCCGAACTGTTCGCTATGCGCTCACACGGCTGGAGGACGTTGGCGTCGTCGAATCACGAATCTCCTTTGCCGACGCACGCAAACGGATTTACACGCTCCGGACGGAGTGACACAGCCCTCGTGCGATCGGGGCGCATTGACCTTCCGTGGCTACTGTAGCGTTGGAACACATCCCCGACACATATTACTGAGGCCCACCGACTTCCGCCCATGTTCGACGAGATTATGGAGAAGTTTGCGGATTCACCCAGTCAACAGCGGGTCATTCGGCTGTTACTCGAACGCGGATTTTCGGTGAACGATGAGGGACGTGTGGTCTCGGGGGGCATCGAAATACCGAATACAGGCATTGCGCGGGAGGTTGATGTCGACCGCCGCGTCGTCGATGCCACGACGGATGCCATTCTTGCTGATGAGGAACTCCGTCCCATCTTCCAGAATATTTCGGCGATTCCCAGCCTGATGGACCTCGCGCCGGTTCTTGATTTGACGGTCTGTACAATCGCTGTCAGGGATGCCGAGGAGACGGGTATCGTTTCGACGGTCACTCACCTTGTTGCCGAGTACGATATCCCAATCCGACAGGTCATCAGCGAGGACCCCGAGTTTACCGACGAACCGCGGCTGTATGTCATCACTGGCGAGGACCTTCCCGGTGACCTCATTAATGACATCCGTGCCGAACCGTTCGTCCGCCGTATCGAGTTGGCCTGACGGTGTCTCGTGTAAACCCATTTTGCGGCCTCTCATCCCACGTAGGATGGGTATTTATCACTCCGCATACCTACTCTGTTAGTATATGAACTCAGACGGCGGGGCCAAGACGACAGCCAGGTCGTCCGGACAGGCGGGTGAGCATCTTTCTGACGGCTATCTTCGGGTTGCCGACGACGGAACGGTACTGGAGCACAATCAAGTCGTTAGACAGCTGTTTTCGACAGCCGACGACGAGCTTGCAGGGACACAGCTTTCGGAGCTCCCACAGACCGTTCTCTCTGCAGCGTACGAACAGGCCATTGCACAAGACGGAGAGCAGTCGTTTGAGGCAGATGACGAGGAGCTAGGCCGTCGACTTACGGGGGCCGCGATACCAGCCGCTGATGCTGTCGTACTGTTCTTTCGAGAGGCTGATGGTGAGTCCGAGACAGCTACTCAACTTGTCGAAAGCGAACGGGTGCTTGAACAGTTACACACAGTCGTTACGGATGCCTCCCGCTCGACCGATGGTAAAATACGTAAACTGCTGGAGATTGGTGCGGACTGGCTTGGAACCGAGTATGGCTTTCTGACCAGAATCAGTGATGACACACAGCGAATCGTTCACTCGGTCGGTGAAAACCCAAAGCTTGCACCCGGTGCGACAACCGCGCTTTCCCGGGCGTACTGTCGGCGGACGATTGGGCGTGAAAAGCCACTCGGAGTCACCGACGCGCCGAACGAAGGGTGGGAAGATGACCCGGCGTACGAACAGTACGGGCTGGATTGTTATCTGGGCTCAACAATCTACGTCGATGGCGAGAAATTCGGCACAGTTTGCTTTGCCGACCCTGACCCACGCGATGAACCGTTTACCGAACAGGAGCGAACGTTCATCGAGGTACTGACCGACTGGATTCATTACCAGCTTGAACGCCAATCTTACGAGCAAGAACTCGAAACACAGCAGGCCTATCTGGAGAGTCTTATCGATAGTTTTCCTGACCCGCTGTATGCGCTTGAACTCTCTGGCGAGTTAACTCGCTGGAACTCCCGGCTTGAGGAGGTGATGGGATACGACAGCGATGAACTCGCGGGCATGGATGCAACCTCATTTGTCGTCCCTGCAGACCAACAAGCGCTCACTGAGACGCTCCAGTCTGCTCGCGACGGGAACCGTGTCTCGATAGAAGCCACCGTCGACACGAAAGACGGTGAGACTCCATACGAACTCTCCGGTGCACCGTTGTATGACCCACAGGACGAGATTGTTGGTGTTGCCGGTATCGGTCGTGATATCAGCCAACAGCAGGCTGCACAGGAGCAACTATCCGGTATCTTGAGCACAACACGGTCGCTGATGCAAGCGCGCGACCGCGAACACGTCGCAGAGATAGCGGTCAACGCAGCACGCGATGTGCTCGGTTTCGATATTGGTGTGTTCAGGCTGTACGACAGCGAGAAACAGACGCTCGAACCCGCCGCCGCAACATCGGAGGCCGACCAGATGCTCGGCGAACGACCGGTCTATGATTTGGATTCGGGTTATCCTGGTGAGGTCTTTACAACCGGCGAACCGCGAATGGTACGCGATTTCGAAACCGAGGAGTACGACCAACCTGCTTCGCTCCGCTCTGCGCTGTATTATCCGGTCGGTGTTCACGGAACGCTGAGCATCGGTTCGACTGAACCGGATGCATTCGACGAGCGCGACGAACAGATGCTTGCCTTGCTCGGAACGAGCGCTGCCGCGGCGTGCATGCGGGCAAAACGCGAACAGGAGGTCAGAGAGGCACGCGAACACACCGAACGCGTCCTCGACCGGGTAAACGGTCTTATCGAAAACACCATCGAGGTTCTTGTCCAGTCGACAACGCGCGAGGAGATTGAGCAAGGGGTGGCCGGCGAACTCGCCGCTGCCGAACCGTATACGTTCGCGTGGATTGGTCGGCCGGATGTTGCGAGCGAGACGCTGAGTCCGACTGCGTGGGCGGGTGACTCGTCGCTTTCCGTCCAGGGTCACTCCTTCGAGTTGAACCGCCATGGCGAACCAGTCAGCGATGCCTATCATACCGGAACCCCGCAACTTGTCACCGACCTCAGCGCTGACAGCTACGGCCAGTGGGCGACAATTCTGGAGGAAAGCAGCGCGGATGCACTTGTTGCCCTACCGCTTACGTACAAGGATACCACTTACGGTGTGTTGACCGTGTTGGCGGAGGATGCCTCCGCGTTCGACGAGCGCGAACGGGTGGTGCTTGAGGCGCTCGGGAGAGCTGTCGCCAACGCCATCAACGCAGTTGAGCGCGGTCGCATCCTCGAAGCGACCGAAATCATCGAACTGGAGTTTGCTATCGACGACCGAAAGCTGTTGTTCAGCCGGCTCTCTGGTGCGGCGGATTGTCAGCTTGAGGTCGTCGGGACAAAATACCGTTCGGACGGCTCCGTCAAACTCTACCTGACAGCACAGGGCGTTGACCCCGAGGAGTTCATCGAAATTATCAACGCAGATGCGGAAACGAGCGATGTCACCTGCATCGTCGCGCATGAGGATGAGTGTCTGGTTGAACTCACCGTCGAGGAGTCGTTACTGGCGACGCTCACGGAGTACGGCGCGGTCCCACAGCAAGTCGTCGCCAGCAACGGAACAGCCAGATTGACGGTTGAACTTCCGTATGAAACCGAGGCACGCGAACTGTTTGACCTGGTGAACAAACAGTATCCCGGCACTGACTTACTCGGCTATCACGAGCGGGAGCGACCGATGGAGACACGACAGGATTTCAAAGCGTCGCTCAGTGACCGTCTCACTGACCGTCAGGAGACCGCGCTCCGGACGGCCTATCTCGGTGGCTTTTTCGAATGGCCGCGGGAAGTCGACGGGAACGACCTCGCCGAGGCGATGGATATCTCTCGGCCGACCTATCACCAGCATCTCCGGGCAGCACAGGGGAAAGTCTTCGAAGAGTTGTTCGAGTGAACCGGCGCGCGGAACTGCGCTCCCCACACGAAGAACGCAGATTGTATTGCGCTCCATATCGTATCACTGCTAATGAGTACGCCGACACCCGATGTTTACGAACAGGGGCGCGGGATGGACGCCCACAACAAGGTGATGCGTGACATCCGTGCCCGCAAAGACGAAACCTACGACCCACGAGAGCCAACGCGCGTCTGGCTCGATGAGGATAACACGCCCGATGGCGTCTATGACTCGCTTACCATCATACTGAACACGGGTGGCTGTCGGTGGGCGCGCGCTGGCGGTTGTACGATGTGTGGCTACGTCGCCGAAAGCGTCGACGGAGGAACCGTCGCCCACGAGGATCTGATGGCACAAATCAGTGTCTGTCTCGACCACGAGCGCGAACACGCCGACGACCCTGCGGGACAGGTCAAAATCTACACCTCGGGCTCGTTCCTCGACG
>LKNH01000141.1 GCA_001564135.1 Halobacteriaceae archaeon Tc-Br11_E2g27
GTGGGAAATGCCCAAGAGGACGACATACAGAACGACTGGAACGTAGACGATAGAGAGGATAATGTGGATAGCGAGCATGATGAGGTAGGCATACTCAACGAGTACAGGAGCTCCGACGAGTGCTTTGGTCTCGCCACCGCCGACTCGAATCATGTAGACGACGAGAAACGCCAGAATGAGCATGAACGAACTGAACATGGCGATACCGTGTTTCTTGTACTCGTTGTTCATGATGTAGTAGACGCCAGCGAACAGACAGACCAGCGTGATGGAGTTGATGACGGCAATCAGGTGGGTGAGAATATCCACCTGTGACTCGGAAAGCGTCGGATAGATATCGAGAACGCCAGCAAACGTCCCCACGACCAGCCCATAGCCGAGAATACTCAAAATGACGGTCAATGCTACCGGGCGCTCACGAATACGATTCCTGACGGAATGTGCAACGGCCATATCCGTCAGTCGGGGCTGTGCAGACTATTTTCTTTGGATTTTCACTTTCACTTTCAGGCTCCCTTTTAAACCATATCCGCCCGAATATGTGCATATGTCACAGACAACACTCGATGACGACGAACTCTTCACCGAGGCGGCCTCCGAAATGCGCGAGGATGTCGAATCCTCGCTCGCAGACGCCCGCGCTGCACTCCCTGATTCCGACGATATCTGGGATGTGGAGGCCGACAATACGCTTGGTGTCCTGAACGCGCTCCGCTCCGCACTCGATATCGGGGATGCCGCCGACCATCTCCGCGACGCAAAGAAGTGGTATACAATGGGTGAAAAAGCGGATGCGTTCGAAGATGGTGAGGACCTTGCCGAGGAGATTGAAGCGGTAGAGGAACTCTTCGGCGACATCGAGACGGCTCACGAGCAGGTCGGTGACCTGGCAAGTACGATTCCACAGCTTCGAAGCGCGCTGGAAGATGCAGAATCAACGGATGATGAAGCAGATGCCGATGCTGACGCTGATGCGGAAGCCGCTGCGTGATAACGAATCTTCTTATTTATCGCCTGGCCGCTCGATATCCCGCCCAGCAACCGTTTCGAGCAGCGATGCCAGATTTGACACTGCCTCTGAGTAGAGTGTCTCCCCAAGTTCGGTGGAACTCTCACTCGGCTTTCCAACGGCTCCGTTTTCGGAGAACTCGGCCGAATCATAGGCAAGGTTCACGCCGCTTTGCCACTCGCCCCACCCGCTAGCTGCACCAGCATCAGCCTCCGAGAGGCGCTCTGTCCTGACCAGTTCTGGCTGCAGGTGTCGAAGGATGCTGGTTTCGACTGGACCGCCGTGACCCATTCCGATATCGTCGGCGTCCGAAACCTGCTCGCGAATGTCGTCCATATCCACACTATCGAACCAGGTGAAGGGAACGGTGTAGGCCGTCTCGTCCCGGGTGAGGCGGGCCCCAACCTCGCTGAGGGCGTCGACGTTTCCGCCGTGACCGTTGACAATAACGACGCGGTCCCAGCCATGGTGTGCAAGGCTTGCAACGGTTTCGCGGACGTACGAGCGGAAGGTCTCGGGCTGGACCCAGAGTGTGCCGGTAAACTGGCGGTGTTCTTCGGCGACCCCGACCGGAATCGTGGGCGCGACGACCACCTCCGGGTCGGCCTCCGATGCACCTGCTTCGGCAATCGCTTCAGCGGTCAGGCAGTCGGTGCCGAGCGGTGCGTGTGGTCCGTGTTGTTCGGTGCTGCCGACGGGGAGGACAGCGAGGTCCGTCTCGACGCTGTCGGCGTCGGTCCACGTGGCCGCTGTGAGTTTCATATTTCGGCTGTGGTGGGCGACTGGCTTAAAATCGGCCGCTTATTCGGTCAGTCGAGTAATAGCCGCAACTCCCTGCGATGTCAACTCGTAGCCGCGTTCACCAAACACGGTTGTTTCGCTAATGATGCCGGCCGCCTGCAACTCACCAAGGATGCCGTGGAGGTCGCTCTCACAGAGGTCATACTGCTCGATAAGCGCCCGAACGGCAAGTGGGCCGTCCTGTTGCAGTTCAATTACCAGCCCGAGCGCACGCTCGCTGTGTGTGGCAGTCAGAAGCGTCCGTAGCTCTTCCGGAACCGCTCTTGCAGCCGTCACAAGTGGTGATTCACCATCGAGCGGTTCGAGTTCATCGTTTGGGAGGTGAAGCTGTTCGCCGGTATCGGGATTTCGAACACGGCTCGACTCGGCGGAGCGCTTTTCGAGAATGTAGCGAGTGCCTTCTGCATCCATGACGGTCTGTCTGGTCATTCCGAGTCACCCTGTTCGGACTTTTTGCCGTCTTCTTCGCCTTCTGCTGTTTCGAACTCCCCACGCTCGACCCGTTTTTTCCCTCGCCAACTCATGAAAAACGTGTAGGCAAAAAGCAAAAGGCCTCCAGCGAGCACCATCATTCCGCTTTCGGCCCGGACGTCGAAAATAACGAGTAACGCACCAAGTGTGACAGCAATAATGGAAACTTTGTAGAATAATACGAGTTTCCAAAAGAGGGTCTTCAACCCGGGGGGTGCGTTCTCACTCGACAGTCCCATCGACTCATCACTGGTTTCCTCAACTGTGAGGTCTTCCGTGAGCTTGTCCGGGTCGAGGTCGAACTGCTCTAGCGGATCGGGTTCGTGGCGCTCGGGGTCGAAATTATCCGGGTCGAACGGGTCACTCACGAGTAGTGGTTTGGCTCCAACGAAAAAAGCGGTTCTGCTTGCAGACCGCTCGCCGACTGATATACGCTCGCTCTAGACCATCTCGGTCAGTGCAACCGCATTATCAGCCTGTACCCACGCGAGTGGCTTTTCGCTATCGTAGAGGACAACGCCGTTGTTCGCTTCATATACGCCGGTTGCATTCAGGCTCCCATCGTCCGACTGCTCGACGCTGGCTGTCGGCTCTTCATGTGTCTCGTCTTCACGCGCCGATTCGTGCTCGTCGATTGAACGGTTGTCTGCCATGCTCTATACATTGCCATGTCACAACATAACATATACCTTGTGGAAGTGGCTGAACTCGCCACCGGCTCGTGGTTTTGTTAATAATTAATCAGTTCGTCAATCGGTTGATACTAGCAGTTCAGGATGGCGACGCCTGCGTATCGACGAGGGCGGTCGCTTTCGAGCGGGATTGTTCGACAATCGCTTTCCGGGCCTCGAACTCGATGAGGACCTCGTCGCCGTATTCCACGTTGGTTACGTACGCATTGTCGTGAATCCAGGAGACGACGCTCATCGTGTCGTCGGTCATCGGCAGCACGAGTCGTTCTTCGGTCAGCGGTGGGAGTTCCTCGTCGATACGGCTTCGGAGGGTATCCAGACTTTCGCCGGTTTTCGCGCTGATGACAACTGGGTCTGGTGCCAGCGACTCAAGCGCCTCCTGTTTCTCTGCAATTTCTTCCTCGTCCACCGTGTCTGATTTGTTCAACACTGTGACGATTGGCGCACGATTTCGCTCGTAGAGGGTATCGTGACAGGTGACGAGCTTTTCGTGAATTTCCTCAAGCGGTTCGCTCACGTCGACAACCAGCAAGACGAGGTCGGCCTGATAGACCGAATCGAGCGTGGATTTGAACGACTCGACGAGCCAGTGTGGGAGGTCGGAGATGAATCCAACAGTATCCGTCACGAGTACGTCGCGGCGGCTTATCTCAGCTTTTCGCGTCGTCGTTCCAAGGGTCGTAAAGAGACGGTCCTCGGATTCGGCGGTGGGTTCAATGTCAGGGTGGATATCCTCGTTTTCATCTACACCCAGCTCATCCGCAAGTCGACGCAGGAGAGTCGATTTCCCGGCGTTGGTGTAGCCAGCAAGGGCAACGAGGCTAAAGCCGGATTCGCGGCGCTGTTCGCGCCGGTGCTGGTCAGTCTGTTCAATCTGTTCCAGTTCATCGCGCAGGCGAGAGATTCGGGATTTGATGTCGCGTTCCCTGCTCTCGTCGTACTCTCCGAGCCCCATGAACCCTGGTCGCTCCTCCCGCTTTGCGAGGCTGGCTTTGGCCTCAGCGCGAGGGAGTTCATACCGGAGTTCGGCCAGTTCGACCTGTAACTGCGCTTTGCGGGTTCGTGCTCGCTGGCCGAAGATTTCGAGGATGAGCCGGAAGCGGTCGATGACGCGTACGTCCTCTGGAAGTTTGTTCCCAATGTTGAACGTCTGGTAGGGTCCGAGTTCGTTATCGACGATGAGGACAGTCGCGTCGGCATTTGCTATCTGGAGGGCAAGCTCTTCGACTTTCCCTTCCCCGAAATGGTATGCGGGGTCTTCCGTTCGGGTCTGTGTTGCGGTTTCGACCACCCGGTAGCCCGCCGCGCGCGCCAACTCAGTGATTTCCGCGGTGTCCGCGGTTCCCGAGTCAACTCGCTTTGCAACGACGGTGCGTTCACCGGTCTCAGTACGTTGTGACACTTACCTAGTTCTATGCTATCGCTGTATGTGAATGTTGTCCCGCCAGACCAAACCTTGTTTACCCGTTCTATCCATTCACGCAACTATGGCAAGTATTAGCGATACCTATATCGAAAACCGCGAACGGGTCCAGCCCAACGATACGAACTACCACTCGACGGCACACGGGGGAAACATCGTCAAATGGATGGACGAAGTAGGGGCAATGGCCGCAATGCGCCACGCAGGCGAGAACTGTGTGACTGCCCACATGCACCAGATAAACTTCACCCGCCCCATTCCGGAAGGTCATAACTGCCTTATCGAGGCCTACGCGTACGATACAGGCACAACGAGCATCAAAACGCGACTCGTTGCCTACCGCGAGGACCCGCGAACCGGCGAACGCGAGCAGACAACCGATTCGTATTTTGTGTTTGTTGCTATCGATGCGGAGTATAACCCAACGAGTGTTCCGGACCTGTCAGTTGACACTGACCGTTGCCGACGACTCCGGGATGAAGCACTCGAAAACGAAAACAACCAACACTGAGAGAAGTTGTAAATTCTCTTCAAGGGCAAAATGTGTAATCACGTCTGAAAAACACCCACAAAGGTAATAAGGCCCAACCACTAACCCAAAATAGTTCCTACAAGGGTAATAAATATTTTTCCTACGTAGGAATTACTGCGACGGGGCTTCGAGTTTGTCGAGGTCGACGTTCTCTTCGAGGAGGAGTTCTTTCTGGTCTGCGACCTCTCTTTCCTCTCGAATTAGCTGTTTGAACGTGGATTGCTGAGACAGGTCTCCGATGAGCACGCCACCGACGAGTTTGCCATTTTCGAAGGCAAGGCGTCGCCATTCGGTGTCAGAGTAGCGGCGTTCGGCTTCGTCGTCGCCACGGGTGGGGTGTCCGAACGAGAGGAATGGGAAATCAAAGTGTGTGATGGAGTACGATGAGACCCAGCGGAACTCTTCGGCCTCGTCGTCAGCGACCATATTCTTGGCAGCGACGGTTCCCTGCTCTTTGGCCGAGCCCCAGGCACCGTTCTGGGCGTAGTCATCGAGAATGGTATCGTAGAATCGCGTAATGTCCCCAGCGGCGTAGATATCCTCGACGTTGGTCTGCATATACTGGTCAACAACAACGCCGTTGTCAGTTTCGATATCCGTCCCGTGGAGCCATTCGGTGTTGAAATCAAGCCCAATCGCAATCCCGACCCACTCGCCATCGTACTGGTCGCCGTTCGGGTCGATTGCCCCTGTGACGTGACCGTCATCATCGACAGTAAAGCGGTCGACACCGGATTCGAAGACCGGCTTGACGCCGCGCTCTTCGAGCGCGTTGTGGATGATTTCGGCTCCGTCAAGCGAGAGGGCATACCGCCACCAGCGGTTACCTCGCATCAGGTAGTGTGCATCGAGTCCCTGTGCGGCACAGATTGCAGCAAGGTCGATTCCGAGCAATCCAGCACCGACAACGATGCCGTTTTCGGACTCTTCGGCGTGCTCGCGAATCGCCCGCGCATCGTCGAACGTCCAGAAATGATGGATGCCTTTTGCATCGGAGTTCTCAACGGGGAGTTGTGCTGGCGTCCCACCCGTTGCAATCAACAGTTTATCGTAGGCGAAGGTATCGCCCTCGTGTGTCGTAATCTCGTGAGCATCAGGGTCGATGTTGGTCACGTAGGTGTTGAGATGCAGGTCGATATCCCGCTCTTCGTACCAGTCCGGTTCGTGAATCGAGATTGGTGCTTCGGGAAGTTTCCCTTTGGCGAACTCTTTGATGAGAATTCGGTTATACAGTGCTTCCCCTTCATCTGTGAGTACTGTGACATCCGCATCTGGGTCCTCTTCCCGGATGGTTTCAGCCGCAGAACTCCCGGCAATACCGTCGCCGACGATGACGTGCGACGTAGTCATACTCGGCAGTTGAACGTCGGGCCTAATGTGGATTGCTATATCTCTCACGACGTAAAAACTGATAGCTCTCTCCGTGAGTGGTCCAGTAACAGGAGATTTCCTTATTTTTCACTCATACTGCCGGAGGTAACTTCGTACACGTACTCGCCACCCTGGGGTTCCGAGATTGTTTAAACGCTTACGTCCGGTAGTATCAGTGCAGTGTTCCTGTTGCAACCGGTATGACTCGACCGCCGACCTCGACGGTCAGTTCGTCATTGGTATCAGCAGCGGATAGCAACAACAACGACGGTCGTCCCATCTCGTATCCCTGCTCGACACGGGCAGAGACGGTCGATTCTCCAAAATACTCATTCGCTGCAAGATAGGCCGCGAGACAGCCGGTGGCCGACCCAGTCGCCGGGTCCTCCGGAACACCAAAGTACGGTGCAAACATCCGCGTCGCAAGATCGTTCTCATCGCTTCGCGGGTCGGCACAGAACGGCATCACAAGCTTTGCGTCTCGCTCGGCGACAAACGAGTCATAGGCCCCCCGGTCCAACTTGATTCTCTCAAGAGCTACCCCATTA
>LKNH01000142.1 GCA_001564135.1 Halobacteriaceae archaeon Tc-Br11_E2g27
CCACATGGCGTTTGCCAACATCCCGTATTTCGGTCGACCGGCCCCTGAACCGCTGTCAGCGGGCGAGTTCACTGTTGCCCTCATGACGACGCTTGTCGTCGTCTTCGCCGCGATGTGGCCGCTGTTCAAGCCTCGGTCACGGCGGATGCTCGATACGATTTTGCTCACCCAGAAACGCATCATCCTGGCGATGGTCGCCCTCGCTGCGCTCGGATATTTCAACTACTCCTACCGACTGCCGCGAACGACGCTTATGCTGACGACGGTTGCCTTGCTCGTCGCGTTACCGCT
Source organism: Halobacteriaceae archaeon Tc-Br11_E2g27 (assembly GCA_001564135.1). Taxonomy (GTDB): domain Archaea; phylum Halobacteriota; class Halobacteria; order Halobacteriales; family Haloarculaceae; genus Halovenus. The sequence goes on from LKNH01000142.1 coordinate 292, forward strand.
GTTTATGGTCGCTATCCGACGTCGGCCGCAGTCGCCCTCCCGGGCTGTTATCGTCGGCGATGACCCAGACGCGATGGAGGCACTGCTTTCTGGAACCGAAATGACGGTCCTGGGCTATGTCTCGCCACCCTCTGCCTACGCACCGGATGGCATCCCACATGAGGTAGAGGTCACCGATGGCGGGGCTGTCGAGAGCAAACTCGATGCGCTGCCGTGTCTGGGTGGTCTGGCACGCATCAACGAGGTATTCGTGAAACACGATGTCGATACCGTCCTGCTGGCGTTTGCCGAAACCGACCGCGAGGAGTTTTTCGGCACGCTTGAGCATTGCCATGACCACGGCGTCAACGCGCTGGTGCATCGCGAACACGCTGCTCACGTCCTGACCGCGGGCGGAGCAGGCGGCGAATTGCTCAAAGTCGAGCTCGAACCATGGGACTGGCAAGATTACGTGGTCAAACGATGCTTTGATGTTTCCTTTGCCGCCGTTGGGCTGATAGTTTCGCTCCCCGTCGTTGCGGTCATCAGCCTCGCTATCAAACTGGATGACGGCGGGCCGCTGTTGTATCGACAGGAGCGAACGGCCGAGTTCGGCCGGACTTTTACCGTGCACAAATTCCGGTCGATGACGCCTGCCACTGAGGACTCCTCGCCAGGTTCCGACGAGGAGTATCGTGTCACGCGTGTCGGGCGTATCCTTCGGAAAACCCATCTCGATGAAATCCCTCAGCTCTGGGCGATTCTTATGGGTCGGATGAGCGTTGTCGGCCCCCGTGCCGTCTGGACTGACGAAGAGATGCATCTCGAAGAGGAGGCCCACCGCTGGCGCAAGCGGTGGTTTATCAAACCCGGCCTGACCGGACTCGCACAGATTCACGATGCAACCAGCGCCGATGCAACAACGAAGCTGCACTACGACCTGGAGTATATCCGAAAACAGTCGTTCTGGTTTGACGTGAAAATCGTCGTGCGACAACTCTGGAAAGTCGGGACCGACCTGCTCGGAGTCGTGAGCGGAACGTCAACGGAGTCACCCAACTCAGCTGAGTCAGACGAACCAACAAAGACCTCCGACTCAGACGAACCAACAAAGACCTCCGACTCAGACGAACCAACCAACGCCTCCGACTCAGACGAACCAACCAACGCCTCCGACTCAGCGGAGACAGGTTCAGATGCCAAGACAGTTGCGAGTGATTCCGAGCCCCCAGAACGACGCATCAGCAAGTGAGCAGTCTGTCTGCGACGGGGGTAAGGATGATATAACAATACGGAGAGAAAGATAAATCAGGGTATGCCGGTTCAACTCTCGGCGTCAGTACTGCTTATCGGTGCTGGTCTCTGGTTATTCGTTCTGGGTATTATTATCGGGTTGCTTTACTCGTTTGGAGAGTCCCAGACACCCGAGCAGGAGTACGACCAAGAGAGAGTTCTGGAGCGATGATACTGCTCACGAGTTGGACGGGGCGGTCACGAAACACCCTCGACAGCCAGCGACTTCCGCGAGCAAACTGTGAAGCCGCAAAGATTGGAGCCAGCCAGACTCCGAATCGGTCAAGCAAGCGAAGTATCGGACCAACTGTTTGACCACCTCCTACGACTGAAGTCGTGGGGAAGGAGGCCAAGATCATTCGTCGGTATGAGCGCCGAGCGCTTCGAGCGTCTCATCGATGTTTTCGGCAGTCGTCTCCTCAATATCATCGACAGCATCCTGAAACGCAGTTAACTCCTCTTCGTCAAAACCCATATCAAACTCAGCCATATCCCAATCAGTCAGTAGACGCTCGATTGCGTCGCTAAACGTCTCATCAGGGTGCTTCTTATCGGCGATTTTGGCATAGAGGTCCTCGTCGAGACGGACCTGTTTTGTCCCCATACGTAAACGTCGTTGACAGCAAAAGTAAGTTTATCGCAGTAGCAGGTGGATACTCACCGCTGTCGGTACCTCACTCTGTGTCGGAACACCCCTCCCCGTCGCTTTTGTCCGCCGCTACAGTCTCAGCGGAGGGTTGTTCCGGCGGTGCAAACACGCTGGCAAGAAGCTGGTAGCCACGACTATCCGTCAGTTCAGCCCACGAGAGCGTTACTCGCATCCCGAGAAGGCTGCCACCCATAATCAGGCTCACGAGTCCAAACGAGAGAAGAGAGCGCGCGCCCTGAACCGCCAGGACCGCCAGCAGACTGACAGCAACGACAGCAACAACCACACTAATCAGTTGCACCGGGCGTGCAAGCAGTGCACGGTACAGATAATTGCTGCCACGACCGACAGCCGAACGAGAGACGACCGGTCCAAGCCACGCACCAAACCGGTCAAGCAAGCGAAGTATCGGACCAACTGTGTAGGTTTCGCGCAAGTCGATGACGATAACCTCCGGCTCTGGCTCCGCTGTGAGCCAGCGATAGAGATAGGAATGGCTGATTGCCGCTGTGAGTCGGCGTTTGACCGCCCCGAGGCGAGTTGCGATGACCGAATTATCGAGAATATCTGTCGTGTTCATCTGTTGTGAGAGAAGTTAGCGTTCGATATCCGAAAGCGTCATTTCGACTGTCAACTCGCCAAAGTCGAGTGCAACAGTTTCGCCAGTTCGGATGGACTCCCCACGGAAGGCAAGTGTTCCATCATCCCGTTCCCGAACGGTCAACTCGCCGGTGAGTTCGACATCCTTATTCTGCGGATGCTCGCGAGCAAAGATGTTCCCGTCATCGGATTCGAGAATGACCTCAGCGGGTTGGGTCTCAACGCCAGTTACCTCGACAGTAGTGAGTCCGCCTGCCTGTTCGGTCAGTCCAGGGGTCAGGCTATCGGCAACGGCTGGCGAGACGCCCGTCGCTGAGAGAGTCGCTTCGACCGTTCGCTCGGTTCCCGCTTTGTCGAGGGTTCCACGTCGCGTGATTTCGCCCTCGATATCGTACGCGTCAGTCTGGAGTGGGAGTGTCGACCCAACGCGGACGTCCCCATCACCGAAGTTGGTTGTTCCCTCCCGCTCGATCGTCTGTGCCGTCACACCCAGCACGACCGTTCGCATGTCCGACTGTCCTGTGGCATAGGTGGTGACTTCCTCGACCGTGACAAGCGGCCTGTCCCCAATCATGTCGGTATCGCCTGCCTCGATATCCTCAGCGACCGAGGCAGGGACATCCGTCCGCAGGAGGAACTCCGAATCGGAGACTGGGAGTGTGTCATCCGAACTGTCTCGTGAGAGAACGTCACCGCTCACGGCGTAATCGTCGGTTTGAATAGCGAGTTCATCGCCAAGCCTCACCGGACTCCCGTCGAACGTGAACGGCTGGTCAGCCTCGCCATCATCTTCGATGACTGTCGTGTTGAGGGCAACCCGAACCAGCAGGTTCGTGCCCCCATTATCGTGATATCGGTAGCTATCCGTGATTTCCAGCGTGTCGCTCTCGTTCGGTGCCCACGTGTCCCCATCCGTTATTGCCGAGGCGATATGCTGTGGCTGGGTGCCGAGGTCAAGTGTCGCATATCGCGTCTCCGTTCGTTCCGTCGGCGTCTCGTCGCCGTTCTCGTCAGTCTCGTTCGGTTCCTCGCCGTTGGTATCGTCAGCTGGGTCGTCTCCCGGCGAGAGGACTAGCGCTGCCCCCGCGCCGACGACCGCGATAACGAGAAGAATTACAAACAGGTCGATAATATTGATACGGCCGAAGAGATTCCCGTTCTCGTCGAGAATTCGGCCACCAGAGCCGTCTGCATCTGCCATTGCATCGTTGTTCTCACCGACTCCTGTAAACGTACTGGTCGCGAGAGGGAAAACCAGACAGTGACTGCGGCAGATGTCACACAGAACTATAGTAACAACTGAAACGATTTACACACCGATCGCACAGCCTTCGTGCGATCGGGTGCGCATTGACTTTCAGTGGCTACTATAGCGAGATTGCTGGCAAGCGTGTGTTCTTCTCGACGAGATCACTCTCAGAGTGGTCTGTATCCGTAAACAAATCAACCGTCAAGTAACGAACGAGCACGTTGCACGTAGCTGTTCGTTTCCCAACTACGAGCCGTGCTGATTTGTTCGAGAAGCGGTCGAGCATCGGCAGGTGACAGTTGCTCGGTTCGAACCAGTACTGAGAGCAGTGTCGGCGTCGTAACAAGTCGGGTATCAGCGAGTGAGGCATGGATGAGGCCGAGCTGGTTGAACTCGTCACACAACAAAAGGGACGCGTCGAGTTCATTCGCCAGAGAGACAGCGGCGTTTTCGCCTGCATCGAGCGGGAACGCAGCGTCGAGCTCGACCGAGCGTGTCTCGAAGCGCTCCACCCGGTCAAGGAGGGTGGTTGCAGAACGTCCGTGCACGTCGTCGTACACGGCTATCTCCTTGAGTTCCTCAGTCACCACTGCTGGGATGACGACCTCGTATCGAGACAGACATATCTTGAGTGGATCCGGAGCCATCCCAGCACCAATCCCAAGACTGACGAGCGCGGAGGTATCTGCGACGAGCAACGACATCTATACGTCGGCAACCTCGTCGATGAAATCCGCATCCAACTGCTGTTTCAACACGCGGAGGTTTGCCGCCTCCTCGGCACCAACGAGTGTCTTGAGTTGCTCAAAAGAAAGTTCCTCGTCGTAGTAGGCGGCTGCAATCTCCTGGACCATCGTATCATCATGAGTCGCGTCCTGCAGGTATTCCCGCAGCGCAGTAACGAGAATGTCAGTCCGGTCTTCTCCAAGTACGTCCGCGAGTGCATCAGTCCGGTCGATGAGTCGATGGGGCGCTCGGAACTGGACCCGCTTCTTGTCGCTGCTCATTATGTGTACAATGTGAGTGTGACTACTTGACTCTTGTTGTGTGTACAGTGTGAGCCACTGTTTGCTGCCGTGAGCGTTGGATTATCGTACTTTGAAGTATGATACTCTAGAGTATTATAATTGTGTTCAGTCCGAGCGAGTGTTTAGCTACCGACTAGAACCCTTCCCAGTCGATGACCTGGACGCCCTCCATCCGTTCGAAATCGTCGACATTCGCGGTGACGACCGGCAGCTGTTGTGTCCGGGCCGTTGCACCGATATAACTGTCGTGAAGATCGTTGAGTGGTTGTCCCTGCTCTCGCAGTGTTGCGATGAGTTCAGCAGCGGTTGTCGCCACCGGCCGAGAAATTGGGTGGATATCGAACCGGGCAAGCAGTCTGTCGAGTTGGTTCATTGCAGTCTCGTATGCATCGGTTCCCTGGTCGTACTGCAGTTCAACTCCGAGACGGAGTTCAGTTACACTGACCATACTGACCAGGTGTCTTCCCTGTTCGTCGAGTTTCCGAACTTTCCGGTCAATACCCCCACGATCAATATCGACGATGACAGAGGTATCAAGAACTTTCATCGGTCAACCGGTCCAGTGTCCCTTCGCTTAGCTGCTCGATCTCTTCGGATACCTCCTCGTAGGTCTCCACATCCAAGATGTTCTGTCCGGTGACGTCCATGAGACGACCCCCGCGGTCGAGTCGCTCTTCGATGAGCTCGCTGAAACTGCGGTCACCCTTTTCACGTTTGAGTCGGTCATAGACATCGTCGCTGATGGCGATATTTTTGCTCATATGTTATGTATGTGTACCCATACGCAAAACTGTGTTGGTAGAGTTCGCGAAGACGAGCGAGTTCTTCCGTCCGGTTGACAAACCCGGGCACGTGTTGTCTACTGTTGTGTAAATGATAGTACTTTCAAGAATCGTACTCTGAAGTATGATACTTTAGAGTATTATAATCACATTTGCCGCGTTTCGAACGAGTCGATGACATCACTCGTCGAGTACGTCTCGACAATGTTCTGTTCGTCGAAATCAGAATCGGCACTCCAGATGGCCGCATCGCAGGCAATCGCACACGCCAGATAGAGCACATCGTCCGGATCAGTCTCTCCGATTGCTTCGTCTGCTTTTTCGATAGCCGGATAGAACTCGCTGGCTGGGACAACGTCGATGTACTGGAACAAAAGGTCGATGAACTGTGCCACTCTAGCCGGTTCCATTCCGGATTTCTCAACGATCAGGTCCTCGTAGTTCCCGATTTCTTCGTAAACGAATGCAGGTGTCAAAAGGTCGGGTTCTAGCGTAACGATAAGTTCCCTCGTTTTCGAATCAGCAATGAGTGCAGAGATGACGACGTTGGCGTCGATGACCAGCTTCATTTGTCGTCTCTACGCTGATTTCTCGTCAACGCGCTTGCGTCCGCTCTCGTTGATTTTTTGGGCAATCTCCTCCACGTCGCTCTCGGTCAGTTCGCTCTCACGAGTGAGTTCTTCCATCACTTCTAGCGTCTCAATCTTCTCCTGGATAGCCTGTCGGGTAACCTCACTCCAGTTGATTTCCGGGTGCTTTTCCATGCGGTCTTTGAGGTCATCATCCACATTCACGGTGATACTGGGCATACAGAAATCTATTGATACACAGATTACTGTATCTTTCGGTGTATCTCAAATCCATCGAATTCGACCACGTTCAACAAGCTCTTCGACAACAGGGCTTCAAGGTGATCGACGACCCAACGCTCAGCGATAAGACGTTCGGGGTTGTGGTTCACGACC